>NZ_JACVTV010000034.1:0-38940 GCF_016624625.1 Stenotrophomonas sp. S41
CCCCCGCCCCGGCTGCACGGGGGCGGGCGCAGGTGCGGCTGCCACCGCCGGCGCAGGGCGGGGCGCGGCAGGCGCTGGCGGTGCAGATGGACTCGCCGCTGCGGGCGCGCCGGTTTCCAGATAGCCGCCCTGGATCAGCTGGATCACCATGGCGGGCGCTTCCTGGCCCATCAAGCCGGTCAGGTCGGCGATGCTGCGCTGGCCATCACACAGGATCAGCAGGCGACGCTGGCGCATGTCCAGCGGCGCGCGGTGGGCCTGCAGCGCGGTTCGGGCGAGGTCGGTCTTGCGCGGTTGCATGGGAGGGACAGCCAAGTCGGTGCACGCCGAGCCTGAACGCGGGGCATGAAACGGCGATGACAATGCAGCACCTGCACGCGCGCTGCGCTAGCGTGCAGCCATCTCATGCCAAGGATCCGCGCCATGAAACACCTCCCGATTGCCGGTCTGTTGCTGCTGTCGCTGGCCGCTTGCTCGCGCAGCCCCGACAGCCCCGAGGCTGCCCCCGCCCCGGCCAAGGACACGGCGACCGCCACCGCCCCGGCCGATGCCGACCTGGCCACCACCTCGCCGGCCGACCCGCGCAGCGACAGCCCGGCGCGGCTGGATGGCTTCGGCGGTGCCCGCCTGGGCGCGGCCATCGCCGAGGTGCGCAGTGGCTTCGGCACGCCGCTGCAGGGACTGGGCACCGATGCGGCAGGCAAGCCGCTGCCGGCCGATGACAACAACGACGGCTGCTACTTCCTGCGCCCGCAGGATGCCGGGGACCCGCGCCTGATGATCGAGGGCCGCAAGCTGGTGCGCTACGACGTGCGCAGCACCGGCATCGTCGCCCCCGGCGGCGGCAAGGTCGGCATGACCCTGGGCGAGCTGCAGCTGCTGTACCCCGAACGCGCCGACGTCGGCCCGGACAAGTACGACGAGAAGGCCCAGCACCTGCGCGTGCGCCCGGCCCAGGAGGGCGCGGCCATCATCGATTTCGCGCTGGGCGCCGACGGCAAGGTCGGCAGCTGGCGGGTCGGCCAGACCCCGCAGGTGGATTACGTGGAAGGCTGCGGCTGACCACGGCCGCCGTGGCTCACCCGCCAAGGGTGGGCCACGCGTAGAATCGCGCCACGACCGCTGGGGAGTGCTCGATGATCGCCATCTCAATTGCCTGGTTCCTGCTTGGCCTGCTGCTGCTGGCGCTCGGCGGGGATTCCATCGTCAAGGCCGTCGCCGGTCTCGCCCAGCGTTTCGGCACCAGCGCCTTCACGGCCGGCCTGCTGCTGCTCGGCGTCGCCACCTCGCTGCCGGAACTGGCGGTCAATGCGCGCGCGCTGCTGGTCGGCCAGCCCGAGCTGGCCCTGGGCAACGCCATCGGCAGCAGCATCGCCAATCTGGGCCTGACCCTGGCGGTGGCTGCCATCGCTGCGCCGCTGCTGCTGCGCGCGCGCCTGCAGGGCGTGCTGTGGTGGTCGCTGCTGGCCGCCGGCCTGCTGCTGATCGTGTTCGGTCTGGATGGTCGCCTGCAGCGCTGGGAAGCCGGCGTGCTGGTGGCGGGCTTCGTGCTGGTGCAGATCGTGCTGCTGCGCCGCGGGCGCCTGGAAGCGCCGGACGTGCAGGCGGTCATCGCCGAATCCGCGCTGAGCCGCACCAGCCTGCCGCTGAACGTGCTGCGCGTGCTGATCGCCGCGCTGACGCTCTACTGGGGCGCGCGCCTGGTGGTGGGCGCTGCGGCGGATTTCGGCGCGGCGCTGGGCTGGACGCCGCTGCTGGTGGGCCTGCTGCCGGTGGCCATCGGCACCACGCTGCCGGAAGTGGCCGCAGCCATCGCAGCCGCGCGGCGTGGCCACGGCGACATGGTGCTGGGCCACGTGCTGGGTTCCAGTGTGGTCAACCTGCTGCTGGTGATCGGTGCGATGGGGCTGCTGCAGCCGCTGGCGCTGCCGGCCTCGTTCGTGCGCCTGGAACTGCCGGCGCTGCTGGCCTTCGCCCTGGTGCTGTACCCGATGCTGCGCGGTGACCTGAAGATCAGCCGCGGCGAAGGCGGGATACTGCTGGGTGCGTTCGTGGCCTGGCTGGGGCTGGAGATCGCCCTGGTCGTGTAGATCCACGCCATGCGTGGATGACGTGCCGTGCCGACCAACGGTCGGCACCCACCCTCAATGAGCTGTGCCGGCCAGCGGCCGGCACCTACCGGTTCTGCGTTGCGTCCTCTTCCCGCGCTGGTTCCGGCGGCGGCAGCTGCTCTTCCTTCGCGCGCTCGTTGCCCGGCAGGCTGGGGCGGGTTTCCATCAGCAGCGACAGCGCGGCCTTGGCCATCATGTGCGCGCTGATCGGCGCGGTGATGAACAGGAACACGGTGATCAGCAGCTCGCGCGGCTGCGGGTCCTGGCCCAGGAAGATGTGGTAGCAGACCGAGCACGCCAACACGCAGCCCACGCCCAGCGTGCTGGCCTTGGTCGGCGCGTGCAGGCGCTTGAAGAACGTCGACAGCTTCACCAGCCCCAGTGCACCGACCAGGATGAAGAAGCAGCCGAACAGCAGCAGCACCGACAGGGCGATCTGGATGAAGGTGATCATTCGACGATGTCCCGGCGCAGCACGAACTTGCTCAGCACCACCGTGCTGCCGAAGCCGAGCATGGCAATGACCAGCGCCGCCTCGAAGTAGATCGCCGAGTTGAGGTACATGCCGAACAGCATCAGCTCGGCGATGGCGGTCACCGACAGCGTGTCCAGCGCGAGGATGCGGTCGGGCACGGTGGGGCCGCGCAGCAGGCGCCAGGTGCCCAGCAGCATGGCCAGGCCGACCACGTGCATGCACACCACCAGAGTGGTCTGGATGATCTGGAATCCAGTCATGGGAAGATCTCCATCAACGGGGCTTCGTAACGTCGCTTGATCGTGTCGATCAGTTCCTGCGGATCTTCCAGGTGCAGCACGTGCACCAGCAGGTACTTGCGGTCATCGCTCAGCGCGGCCGACACGGTGCCCGGGGTCAGGGTGATCATGCTGGTCAGCGCGGCGATGCCATGGATGTTGGCGATATCCAGCGGCAACCAGATGAAACCGGGGTGGATGTTGCGCTCCGGGCCGAGCACCTGGATCGCCACGCGGATGTTGGACATCAGGATGTCCCACAGGGTGACGACCAGCAGCTTGGGTACCGGCCGCAGCGTGCCGATGCGGGCGAACTCGCGGTCCAGGCGCGCGGCGAACAGCGGCACCACCACGCCCAGCACCAGGCCCAGCACGATCTGGCCGAGGGTGAAGCTGTCGGACATCAGCAGCCAGAACGCCACCACCATCATGCTCAGGGCGGGCGAGGGGAACACGCGGCGGCGGAAGGAACGCTTGGCGGTCATGGCTGGCGGATCTCCGGCGTGGTCGCGCGCAACTGCTGCACGTAGTCACCCGGCTGCAGCAGCTGGGCGGCGATGGCGTCGGTGTGGCGCATCAGCGGCGCGGCGGCCACGGCCATGCCGACGCCGTAGGCCAGCAGCAGGCACGCGGCATACAGCTCGATGCGGCGCAGCGGTGCCTTGCGCGGCGGCGGCGCGTCCGGGTCGGGCGTCGGCACGCGCCAGAACAAGCGGATGCCGCCGCGGGTCAGGCCCATGATGACCAGCAGGCTGCTGACCAGCACCGCCGTCCACACCGCGCCGGTGTACTGCGCCGGCATGCCGGCCAGCAGCGCGGCCTTGGCCAGGAAGCCGGACAGCGGCGGCAGGCCGGCCACCGACACCGCGCCGATCAGGAACAGCACGGCCGGCGTTTCCTTGCCCGGCATCGGTGCCACCACTTCCTTGCGGTCGCTGGCACCGCCACGGCGGCGGCGGATCAGGTCGGCGATGAGGAACAGGGCCGCCGCCACGAAGCTGCTGTGCGGCAGGTAGTAGAGGCCGGCCGACAGCACCTTCGGCGTGCCCACCGCGAAGGCGATGAACAGCGTCGCCGCCGAAACGACGACCAGATAGGAGATCAGCACGCGCAGGCGGGCGGCGGCCAGTGCGCCCAGGCCGCCCAGCACCAGGGTGGCGACGCCGGCCCACAGCAGCCAGTCGCGGCCATAGCCGGCCAGCGCGCCGGCGTCCTCGCCGAACCACAGCATCTGCACGCGCAGCACGGCGTACAGGCCGACCTTGGTCATGATCGCGAACAGCGCGGCCACCGCAGCCGGTGCACGCGCATAGGATTCGGGCAGCCACAGATACAGCGGCATCAGCGCGGCCTTGGCGCAGAACACCAGCAGCAACAGGCCGATGGTCGCCTTCACCAGCGTCAGCTGCGAGGCCGGCACTTCGGCGATGCGCTGCGACAGCTCGGCCATGTTCAGCGAGCCCAGCGAGGCATACAGCAGGCCCAGTGCGATCAGGAACAGGGTCGAGGCGGTGACGTTGAACACCACGTAGTGCAGGCCGATGCGCATGCGCAGGCCACGGCCGCCGCTCAGCAGCAGGCCGTAGGAGGCGATCAGCATCACCTCGAAGAACACGAACAGGTTGAAGATGTCGCCGGTCAGGAACGCACCGTTCAGGCCCACCAGCTGGAACTGGAACAGTGCGTGGAAGTGCGGCGCGCGCCGGTCCCAGCCCGAGCACGCATGCATCAGGCAGGGGATGGCCAGCAGCAACGTGGTCAGCAGCATCCACGCCGACAGGCGGTCGGCCACCAGCGCGATGCCCAGCCGCGAGGGCCAGTCACCCAGCAGGTAGACGTTGATGTCGCCGCCGGCGGTCTGCGCGAACAGCAGGCCCACCACCACGGCCAGCGCGGCCATCGCGGTCCAGGCCACGCTGCGCTGCACCTTCGGGCCATAGCGGCGGTGTTCGACGAACAGGGACAGCGCGGCGCCGAGCAGCGGAACCAGGATCGGCAGGATCACCAGATGATTCATGCCTGGTCCTCGCCCTGACGCGGCGGTGCGTCCTCATCCGGCTCGTGCGCATCCACGTGGTCGCTGTGGTTGTCGCTGCGGCTGCGCATCGCCAGCACGATGGTCACCGCGGTCATCGCAAAGGCGATGACGATGGCGGTCAGCACCAGCGCCTGCGGCAGCGGATCGGTGTAGTTGCCCAGGTTGCTGTCCACGCCTTCCTTCAGTACCGGCGCCTTGCCCAGCACCACGCGGCCACCGGCGAATATCAGCAGGTTGGTGGCATAGGACAGGAAGGTCATGCCGAGGATGACATCGAAGCTGCGCGCGCGCAGCAGCAGGTAGACGCCGATGGCGGTCAGCACGCCGATCGCGGTGGCCAGGGCCAGTTCCATCAGTGCATCTCCCCGGTGCGGGCCGAACGGCGTTGCAGGTCGATCTCGCCCTTGCGCGCGCTGCGGGTACGCGAGGGCTTCACGGTGGCCATCATCGACAGCATCAGCATGGCGCCGCCGAACACCACCAGGTACACGCCGATGTCGAAGCCGATCGCGCTGGCCAGCGGTACTTCACCGATCAGCGGCAGGTGCAGGTCGAGGTGGCCGCTGGTCAGGAACGGCACGCCGAACAGCATCGAGGCGCTGCCGCTGAGCAGGGCGATCAGCAGGCCCATGCCGATGCAGCGGATGTAGTCGAAGCCGAAGCGGGATTCGACCGAGGCGGTGCCTTGGATCACGTACTGGATCAGCAGCGGCACCGCCAGCACCAGGCCGGCGATGAAGCCGCCGCCGGGCGCGTTGTGGCCGCGCAGGAACAGGAAGATCGACACCGTCAGGGTAAGCGGGAACATGATCTGGGCCAGATCGGCCGGCACCGGCAGCTTGATCGGCGGGCCCGGCATGATCTGTTCCGGCGCCATGCGCGTGCGCCGCAGCAGGGCATGCACCACCAGCGCGGCGATGCCGAACACGGTGATCTCGCCGAAGGTATCGAAGCCGCGGAAGTCGACCAGGATCACGTTGACCACGTTCTGCCCATAGGCCTCGGGCAGGGCGCGGGCGAGCATCTCGCCGGCCATGGTGTTCGGCGGCAGGGTCATCGCGCTGTAGGCCAGCGCGCCGAGGCCGGCGCCGGCGATGATCGCGATGACCGCATCGCGCTGCTTGCGCCAGCGCGGCCGCTCCGGCCCGGACTGGGCGGGCAGGTAGTTCATGCCGAGCAGCATCAGCACCAGGGTCACCATCTCCACCAGCAGCTGGGTCAGGGCCAGGTCCGGGGCGGACAGGAACACGAAGGTGAGCGACACCATCAGGCCTACGCCGCCGACCAGCAGCACCGCCAGCAGGCGCTGCTTGTAGACGCGCAGGGTAGCCACGGCGCAGGCCATCATCACCAGCCACAGCGCCCAGCCCAGCAGCGGGATCGGCTGCGGCCGGGTCCAGTTGGGCGAGGCCGGGTTGGCGATGTAGGGCGCGGCGGCCACGGTGATGGCCACCAGCACCAGGCCCAGCAGCATGCGCTGCAGGCTGCCGTTGGCGATGCCGTTGGTGAGGCGCATGGCCAGCGCGGACACCGTGTCCAGCTGCGCATGGAAGACGTTGCGGCCGGTGGCGGTGTTCTGCACGCCGTGCAGGTTGATCAGCCTGCGCAGTCCGAAATACAGCGCCACGCCGCCGACCACGCCGATCGCGCTCATCGCCAGCGGCAGGTTGAAGCCGTGCCAGACCGACAGGCTGTACTCGGGCATGGCAGCGCCGAGGATCGACCCGGCCGCGGCATGCAGCACCGGGGCCACGGTCAGCGCCGGGGCGATGCCCACCGCCACGCAGATCACCACCAGGATCTCCACCGGCACCTTCATCCAGCGCGGCGGCTCGTGCGGCACGCGGTCCAGGTCGTGCGGGCCGGGGCCGAAGAAGGTGTCGTGCACGAAGCGCAGGCTGTAGGCCACGCCGAACACGCCGGCCAGCAGCGCGGCGATCGACACCGCCGTGCGCATGGTGCCCGGGCCGCCGGCGGTCAGCGCCTCGGCAAACAGCATTTCCTTGGACAGGAAGCCGTTGAGCAGCGGGATGCCGGCCATCGCCAGCGAGGCGATGATCGCCAGCGCGCTGGTGAAGGGCATCAGCCTGCGCAGGCCACCCAGCTTGCGCATATCACGGGTGCCGGTCTCGTGGTCGATGATGCCGGCGGCCATGAACAGCGAGGCCTTGAACGTGGCGTGGTTGAGGATGTGGAACACGCCGGCGACCACCGCCATCGGCGTGGACAGGCCGAACAGCAGGGTGATCAGGCCCAGGTGGGAAATGGTCGAGTAGGCCAGCAGGCCCTTCAGGTCGTGCTGGAAGATCGCGTTCCAGGCACCGATCAGCAGGGTCAGCGCGCCGATGCCGCTGACCGTATAGAAGAACAGGTCGGTGCCGGCCAAGGCCGGGTGCAGGCGGGCCAGCAGGAACACGCCGGCCTTCACCATGGTGGCCGAATGCAGGTAGGCCGACACCGGGGTGGGCGCGGCCATCGCGTGCGGCAGCCAGAAGTGGAACGGGAACTGCGCGCTCTTGGTGAAGATGCCGGCCAGCACCAGGAACAGGGCATAGGGGTAGAGCGCGCTGGCGCGGATCTGGTCGCCGGCGGCCAGCACCACGTCCAGGTCGAAGCTGCCGACGATGCGGCCGATCAGCAGCACGCCACCGAGCAGGGCCAGGCCGCCGCCGCCGGTGATCACCAGCGCCATCCGCGCGCCCTCGCGGGCGTCCTTGCGGTGCGACCAGAAGCCGATCAGCAGGAACGAGCTGATGCTGGTCATTTCCCAGAACACCATCAGCAGCAGCAGGTTGCCGGAGATCACCATGCCCAGCATGGCGCCCATGAACAGCAGCAGGTAGCAGTAGAAGCGGTGCGCGTTGTCCTGGCTGCTGAGGTAGTAGCGCGCGTACAGCACCACCAGCGCGCCGATGCCCAGCACCATGCCGGCGAACATCCAGGCCAGGCCGTCCAGGCGCAGGGCGAAGTCCAGCCCTATCTGCGGCAGCCAAGGCATCACGCTGCGGACCACCTGCCCATCCATGATGGCCGGGGTCAGCCAGCCGAGGATGGCCAATCCGCCCAACGGCGCCAGCGCCGCCAGCCAGGCGGCTGTCGAGCGGGAACTACGGGGGAAGGCCGCAACAGCCACTGCCATCAGGAACGGCAGGGCCAGCAGCAGGGGCAGGCTGGGGAGCATGCAGGGAATCCATGATTCACGAGCAGGTCATTGAGTCTAACAGTCAGCCAAATGTCGCCGAAACCCATGTAACGGCCACAAACGGCATGTAACGTGCGCTATTCATCTTTTTTGCGGTGCGGCATGCCCATTCCAGGGCCTTGCGGCGTGTGGTCGCCGGCTTTGCCGGATCGGCTCCCTACGCCCGCGCATGGCGGCCTGCGCCCCCGCGTGGCAACGGCTGTGGCTTTCACGGCGGATGCGCAGGCAGGCGTGTGCCGACCGTGCATCGCAGGCTGGCAGGTCGTTCGTGCAGCAGGGGTGACGGGACGTGCCCGTTCAGGAAACGACGGACAGTGACGCGGCGGGAGAGGTCAGTAGCGCCAGTCGAGCTTGCGGTAGGCCTTGGCCATCACCCAGGCCGGGCCGATCAGCAGGTAGGTCAGGTCGGTCAGGAAGCTGGGCTTGCGGCCCTCGAACTTGTGGCCGATGAACTGCGCCACCCAGGCCACCACGAACACGCTTACCGCCAGCCAGCGCAGGTTGCTCAGGCCGATCTCGGCCTCCAGCAGGCGGCACAGGCAGCCGAACACGAAGAACTGGATGAGCATGCCGATGCCCAGCGGGCGCGACAGCTTGTTGTAGAAGCACCAGGCGCTGAACATCGCGAAGGCCGACCAGATGCCGTACTGGAACCAGGTGATCAGCGGCGGCACGCACCACAGCAGGGCCACCACCGACCACAGGATCGCCGGCACCGCCACCACGTGGATGCGCTGGTTGATGACGTTGCGGTGGTCGTCGGAATAGCTGGCGAAGTAGCGGTCGATCGGCCGCGCAAGCTGGGTGGTGGTCTGCATGCCGCCAGCATACTCCGGCCCGGGCCGGACGGTGCGGGGGGGCCACCGTGTAATCCCGAACCGCCGGGACCGACGGGTTGGGACCGACGTGTGGGGCCAACGGATTGGGACCGGCTGGGTAGAGTCGACCGTTGGTCGACTGCTGTTCGTTCCGATCGCGCAAAATCCGCGCTGCGCGCGATAGTCGACCAACGGTCGACTCTACCCGGCCGCCGGCATCCCGCCAGCAGTCGCCCGAGGCAGAACGCCCCCGACCTTCCGGCCGGGGGCGCTGGGGCAATCAGTCGACGCTGATGCCGGCCAGGCGCTGCAGCGCCTCGGCGTACTTGGCGCGGGTGCGCTCGATGATTTCCGCCGGGATGTTCGGGCCCGGGGCGGTCTTGCCCCAGTCCAGCGTCTCCAGGTAATCACGCACGAACTGCTTGTCGTAGCTCGGCGGGCTGGTGCCCACTTCGTACTCGTCGGCCGGCCAGTAGCGCGAGGAATCCGGCGTCAGCATCTCGTCCATGATGTACAGGCGGCCATCGGCATCGGTACCGAATTCGAACTTGGTATCGGCCAGGATGATGCCGCGCTCACGGGCGTAGTCCGCGGCGAACTTGTAGATGCGCAGGGTGGCATCGCGCACGCGCTCGGCCAGGTCCGCGCCCACCTGCTTGACCATCGCATCGAAATCGATGTTCTCGTCGTGGTCGCCGACGGCGGCCTTGGTGGACGGGGTGAAGATCGGCTCGGGCAGCTGCTCGGCCTGGCGCAGGCCGTCGGGCAGGTCGATGCCGCTGACCTTGCCGGTGCGCTGGTAGTCCTTCCAGCCGCTGCCGATCAGGTAACCGCGGGCGATCGCCTCCACCGGCACCGGCTTCAGCTTGCGGGTGACCACCGCACGCTTGGCGTACAGGGCCGGGTCCACGCCCTCGGGCAGCACGCTGGCCACGTCGATGCCGGTCAGGTGGTTGGGCATCAGGTGCGCGGTCTTGGCGAACCAGAAGTTGGACACCTGGCAGAGCATCTCGCCCTTGCCCGGGATCGGGTCGGGCAGGACCACGTCGAACGCCGACAGGCGATCGGTGGCCACCATCAGCAGGTAGTCGCCCGGCGGGGTCCCTGCAGGCAGCCGCTCGCGCGGGATATCGAACACATCACGCACCTTGCCGCGATGGCGCAAGGGCAGGCCGGGGAGATCGGATTGCAACAGCGTGGTTGGCACGGGCACTCCTGGGGCTTCGTCGATACGGCTGCCCAACGGACCCGGCGGGCCCGCTGACCAGCGGGCGGCCTAGTGTAAAGCGGTCCGGGCCCGCTGTGACGTAAAATGAGCGTCCATTTCGCCGGTCGACCCTGGGGCGCCATGCGCTGGTACGGAAAACTGCTCGGTTTCATCGCCGGGGCCCTGCTGTTCCGGCCCAATCCGCTGTTCGGGGCGGTCATCGGCCTGCTGCTCGGCCATGCCTTCGACTCGGACTGGTTCCGCCTGAACAAGGAGAACCCGTACCGGGAGCTGGGGCTGACCTCCGAGGCCACCGACGCCGAGGTCGAGCGGGCCTACCGCAAGCTCATTTCCCAGTACCACCCCGACAAGCTCGGCGGCGCGGCCCCCGAGCTGCAGCAGCAGGCCGAGCAGAAGTCGCGGCGGATCAACGCCGCCTACGACCGCATCAAGACGCTGCGCAAGCGCTGACCCCTTTCCCTCGTCTCCAAGGCCCCGGCCATGTCCAACTGCCTCATCGCCCCGTCCATCCTGTCCGCCGATTTCGCCCGCCTGGGTGAGGAAGTGGACAACGTCCTGGCCGCCGGTGCGGACTGGGTCCACTTCGACGTGATGGACAACCATTACGTGCCCAACCTGACCATCGGCCCGATGGTCTGCCAGGCCCTGCGCAAGCATGGCGTCACCGCCCCGATCGACGTGCACCTGATGGTTGAACCGGTGGACCGCATCATCCCGGACTTCGCCGAGGCCGGTGCCACCTACATCAGCTTCCACCCGGAGGCCAGCCGCCACCCGCACCGCACCATCCAGTTGATCCGCTCGCTGGGCTGCAAGCCGGGCCTGGTGCTGAACCCGGCCACCCCGGTGGACATCCTGGACTGGGTGCTGGATGACCTGGACCTGGTGCTGCTGATGTCGGTCAACCCGGGCTTCGGCGGCCAGGCCTTCATTCCTTCGGCGCTGGACAAGCTGCGCGTGGTGCGCCAGAAGATCGATGCCAGCGGCAAGGACATCCGCCTGGAGATCGACGGCGGCGTGAAGGCTGACAACATCGGCGCGATCGCCGCCGCCGGTGCCGATACCTTCGTGGCCGGCTCGGCCATCTTCAATGCCAAGACCAGCTACCAGGACGTGATCGCGCAGATGCGCGCGAACGTCGCTGCAGCGAGGGGCTGAGCCATGGCGACGGTGGCCGTGTTGAACATCCGTCCGGCCACCGTGGCCGACGCTGGCCTGATCCTGCATTTCATCCGCGAGCTGGCCATCTACGAGAAGGCCGAACATTCGGTGCAGACCGATGAGATCGGCATCGCCGAGAGCCTGTTCGGCGCCGATGCCACCGCCCGCGCGCTGATCTGCGAAGCCGACGGCGAGGCCATCGGCTATGCGGTGTATTTCTACAACTATTCCACCTGGCTGGGTCGCAAGGGCATCTACCTGGAAGACCTGTACGTCAGCCAGGAAAAGCGCGGTGTCGGCGCCGGCAAGGCGCTGCTGAAGTACATCGCCCGCCAGGCGGTGGCTGAAGGCTGCGGCCGCTTCGAATGGTCGGTGCTGGACTGGAATACCCCGGCCATCGAGTTCTACACCGCCGCCGGTGCCAAGCCGCAGGACGAGTGGACCGTGTACCGGCTGGAAGGCGCGGCGCTGAAGGCATTTGCCGGGTAGCCGCCACGTGGATGCGCTGACCCTGCCGCAACGCATCACCCTGCTTCGCCAGCAGCTGCCCGCGTCCATCAGTACCTGCCGGCAGGCACTGATGGAATCGGGTGGGGATCTTGCCATGGCGCATGCCTGGATCGTGCGCCGGCTGGTTGCCGAGTACAGGCAACGCACGGGCGCCCCGGTGGATGAGGCTGCCGCCGACCTGCAGCGGTGCGGCCATGATGTCGAGCGCGCGCTGGTGCTGTGGCAGCGCCGCCATCCGGCACCGCCGCTGCCTCCCCTGGAACGGATCGCGCAGGGACACCCCCTGGCAGCAGAGCTTGCAGCACAGGACGACCTGCGCCGGTTCGTGCATGTCCTGCCGGGTGCGCACGGTGCCTTCGAGGTGCGTCTTGTCACCCACGCCGCACGCTTCACCGAAACGGCCTATGGCTTCGACTACGACCTCGCCATGCATGATCCACTGACGCGGGTCGAGCGCCGGTTTGCCGATGGCATGGGTGCACTCGCCATCCTCCTGCAGCAGCACGGCATCGATCACGCAGGGCTGCGCGACGTGGATGATTTCGACAGCTGCCTGCTGCACAGCCCGATCGACGCCTATCTCTGAGCCGTCGCGGCATGGCAAAAAAAAGGCCGCGCCAAACGCTGGCGCGGCCCTGCTGCATTCGTGGGAGGCTGATCCTGCCTCCATCCGTCTTCCCTGCTATGGCCTTCCATTCTCCGGCTGCTCGGTGACAGCTGGATGACATGATGTCGCAAACGGCTGTTTGGGTGCCGTCGCACGGGCACTAGACTGTGGGGATGGAGAATGATGCCGTTACGCTGCTTGAGTCGTGGTTTCAGTTTGCAGCAGAAGATACGCTGGTCATTGATCTGGACTGCATAAACGCCGAGGCGAACGGCAATCTCTGCGCATTCTCACCGCCGCCGGAAGTGACCCTGGATGTCGGTCAGGTAGTAGCATTCATCCGCAGGCTTGCCAGCCACCGTGCCGCGCAGATCCCGGGCCACGCAATGACGCTCTACTGCTGGCATGACATGCTGGTGCGCCAACTGCGCCTGAGTCTGGTGTCATCCGAGCACGGCCATCTGCCATTTGGCTGCCACCACGTTGAAACGACCGATATCCGCAGTGTTGTGCAGGCCATTGTGGCCGCGGATTGGAACAACCCTCGATACATGTGCTTTGAAGAGGGCCAGGCCGATGACGAAATCGATGCCGACACAGACGAGCCGATGTACACGGAGGAACGTCCCTTGAAAGTTGGGGTTATTGCGCTCGGCTGAACGATTTCGCCGGCTTCACCGGGCCCGCCGTCGGGCGCTGCTAGTGTTGGTGGCCCCATCCTTGGAAGCTCTGCATGACTACCCCGCGCTGGCGCCTGATACTCAACGGTAAATCCGCTGGCAATGACGACCTGCGCAGTGCGGTTGGCCGCTGGCGCGGGCAGGGCGTGCAGCTGGAAGTGCGGGTGACCTGGGAAGAGGGCGACGCCGAGCGCTACGTGGCCGAAGCCATCGACCATGGCGTGGACGTGATCGTGGCGGCGGGCGGTGATGGCACGCTCAGTGCGGTGGCCGAAACTCTGGCCCATCGCGAAGAGCCGGCCGACACGCTGCCGTCGCTGGCACTGGTGCCGATGGGCACGGCCAACGATTTCGCCACGTCGGTCGGCATTCCCACCGAACCCTCGGAGGCCTTCGCCCTGATCGGGCAGGTGTCGGCCAGGCCCATCGACCTGCTGCGCGTGGACGCCGATGGCAAACGCTGGTGGTGCGCCAACCTGGCCAGCGGTGGCTTCGGCACCCAGGTGACCGTGGAAACCGATGCGGGCCTGAAGAAGATGCTGGGCGGGCTGGCCTATGTCATTACCGGCATCGCCAAGCTGGGCCGCATCGAGCCGATCACCGCGCGCCTCACCGGCCCGGATTTCGAGTGGGAAGGCGGCTTCATCGCCCTGGGCATCGGCAACGGCCGCCAGGCTGGCGGTGGCCAGCAGTTGTGCCCGCAGGCACTGATCGATGACGGCCTGCTGGACGTCACCGTGGTGCCCGAACTGGACGGCGAGGTCGCCGCAACCCTGGGCCAGATGCTGACCGGCGGCAAGGACGCGGCACTCGAGCGTGTGGCGACCCGTGCGCAGCTGCCGTGGCTGCAGATCGAGGCGCCGCAGGCACTGACATTGAACCTGGATGGCGAGCCGGTGCAGGCGCAGCGCTTCCGCATCGATTGCGTGGCAGGCCGGGTGCGCATGCACCTGCCGGTCGGCTGCCCGCTGCTGGCCGGGCAGGGGTAGCACTAACGGGGTAGCGTCGAGTGGGTAGAGTCGACTGTCAGTCGACTTGCGCGCGCAGCGCGGGGTTTTCAGCGGTCCCGCCAAGAGCAGTCGACTGACCGTCGACTCTACCGATGAGCCCCAGGCCCCCGAGCTGGCAGCCGAAGCCAAGGGGTAGAGTCGACTGTCAGTCGACTTGCGCGCGCAGCGCGGGGTTTTCAGCGGTCCCGCCATGAGCAGTCGACTGACCGTCGACTCTACCGGCGCCCCCCGCCCGAACTCCCCAGCCATCCCCCCGACGGCCGGTTCAGTTTCACAGGGTTTCCCTCCCGCCCCGGCTGCGTTACAGTCAAGGGGTGTCCAGCCTGACGACCCCGCATACCCTTTCTTCCGCACGCCGTTGGTGGCGATGGTGGCCCGTTGCCGTCGTCCGCCCCCATAACGCTGTGTCCCGGAAGGAAAGTCGTCTTGAATTCGCTCGCTCAGTTTCAGCAGCAGGCCGCTGAAGGCCACACCCATATCCCCGTTGTCCGCGAAGTGCTGTCCGACCTGGACACGCCGCTTTCGGTCTATCTGAAGCTCGCCGACGGCCCCAATACCTACCTGTTTGAATCCGTCGAAGGCGGCGAGCGCTTTGGTCGTTACTCGATCATCGGCCTGCCGGCGCGCCGCGTGTATGCCTTCCACGGACACACGCTGACCGTGCGCGAAGACGGGCAGGTGGTGGACACCCGCGAGGTGGCCGATCCCTTCGCCGAGGTCGAGGCGCTGCGCAGCGCCCACTCGGTGCCGAAGCTGGAGGGCCTGCCGGGCTTCACCGGCGGCCTGGTCGGCTGGTTCGGCTTCGAGTGCATCGGCTACATCGAACCGCGCCTGGCCCCACCGGCCGGCCGCGACGAGCTGGGCACGCCGGACATCCTGCTGCTGGATTCCAACGAGCTGGCGGTGTTCGACAACCTCAAGGGCCGCCTGTACCTGATCGTGCATGCCGACCCACGCGTCGACGGTGCCTTCGATCAGGCCCAGGCGCGCCTGGATGCCCTGACCGCCAAGCTGCGTGCGCCGGGTGCGGGCTATCCCGCGCCGCTGACCAGCGACGTGCTGGACGAATCCGATTTCATTTCCGGCTTCACCCGCGAAGGCTTCGTCGATGCGGTCCAGCGCAGCAAGGAATACATCCGCGCCGGCGACATCTTCCAGGTGGTGCTGAGCCAGCGCCTGAGCGTGCCGTTCAAGGCGCGCCCGGTGGATGTGTACCGCGCGCTGCGTGCACTGAACCCGTCGCCGTACATGTATTTCCTCGATGTCGGCGACCTGCAGGTGGTCGGTTCGTCGCCGGAAATCCTGGTGCGCCTGCAGGATGGTGAAGTGACCGTGCGTCCGATCGCCGGCACCCGCCCGCGTGGCGCTACGCCGGAGCTTGACCAGGCGCTGGAAGCCGAGCTGCTGGCCGACCCCAAGGAACGCGCTGAGCACCTGATGCTGATCGACCTCGGCCGCAACGATGCCGGCCGCGTGTCCAAGGCCGGCACCGTGGAAGTGGGCGAGCAGTTCGTGATCGAACGCTACAGCCACGTCATGCACATCGTCAGCGAAGTGACCGGGCAGCTGCAGCCGGGCCTGAGCTACGCCGACGTGCTGCGCGCCACGTTCCCGGCCGGCACGGTCAGCGGTGCGCCGAAGATCCGCGCGCTGGAAGTGATCCGCGAGCTGGAACCGATCAAGCGCAATGTGTACGCCGGCAGCATCGGCTACATCGGCTGGCACGGCGACGCCGACACCGCCATCGCGATCCGCACCGCGGTGATCAAGGACGGCCGCCTGTACGTGCAGGCCGGCGCCGGCATCGTCTACGACTCCGATCCGGACAAGGAATGGGACGAGACGATGAACAAGGGCCGCGCGCTGTTCCGCGCCGTCGCCCAGGCTGCCAAGGGCCTGTAAGCCTTCCCGTGCCGTGGCCCGCGCCGCGGCACCTTCCGCTGTTCCCGTTCAAGACAAGGAGTACCGCATGAAGCTGCTGAGCGCATTGCTGTGGTCGTCGCTGCTGGCCACGATGGCCCCGTCTGCATGGGCGCAGGCCAACACCATTCCCTCGCAGCCGCATCTGCTGGTGAAGGGGCAGGGCACCCGCACGGTGATGCCGGATCGCTTCTCGGTCGATCTGCTGGTGAAGTCCACCGACGCCCAGGTCGAGAGTGCCCGCGCCCGCGTCCAGAACAACGTGCAAGCCGTGCTGGCTGCATTCAAGGGTAATCATGCGGTGTCCGGCAGCGTACGGGCCGACAACCTGGCGATCCGGCCGGAGCATCGCTATGCCGGTGGCAAGCAGGAGTACGTGGGGACCCAGGTCAGCCGCCAGGTGAAGGGCAGTTTTGCCAATACGGCGGACCTGCAGGGCTTCCTGCGCGCTGTCAATGCGAGCGATGAACTGCAGATCAGTGGCATGCGGCCCGGCTATGCGGACGAACGCGCCCTGCGCGCACAGTTGAAGGGTGAAGCTGCCGCGCAGACGCGGGATTCCGCGCGCCATCTGGCAAGCGCGTACGGCACGCGCATCACCGGTCTTTACAGCATCTCCGACGTCGCGCCGAACTTCGCCTACGGGGTGCAGGCAGGCAGCTGGCCGGACGGTGATGCCTCGCTCGTGGCGTCCGCTCCGCCGTCCCCGCAGGCACCCGTGCACGGCGTCCCTGCACCACGGTCCACCGAGTCGGTGCAAGCCGGCCCCATTACCTACACCGAAAACGTGTACGCCATTTTCCTGATAAGCGACGGAACCTGACCATGTTGTGGATGATCGACAACTACGACAGCTTCACCTACAACCTCGTGCAGTACCTGCAGACGCTGGGCGCCGAGGTCAAGGTGGTGCGCAACGATGCGATGAGCGTGGACGAGATCGCCGCGCAGAAACCCGAGCGCATCGTCATCTCGCCCGGCCCGTGCACGCCCAACGAAGCGGGCGTGTCGCTGGAGCTGATCCAGCGCCTCGGCCCGACCACGCCCATCCTCGGCGTCTGCCTGGGCCACCAGGGCATCGGCCAGGTCTACGGCGGCACGGTCATCCGCGCCGGCAACATCATGCACGGCAAGACCTCGCCCATCCGCCATGAAGGCAAGGGCGTGTTCGCCGGCCTGCCGGACCGTTACCAGGCCACCCGCTACCACTCGCTGGTGGTGGACAAGCACAGCCTGCCCGACGCGCTGGAAGTGACCGCCTGGACCGAGAACGAGGACGGCTCGATCGAAGAGATCATGGGCCTGCGCCATCGCCAGTTCCCGGTGGAAGGCGTGCAGTTCCACCCCGAATCCATCCTCACCGAACACGGCCACGCCCTGCTGCGCAATTTCCTGCAGCGCCCGGCGGCCTGATCCAAGGAGCATTCCCATGAGCTTCTCCCCCCAGGAAGCCCTGCAACGCACCATCGAACACCGCGAAATCTTCTTCGACGAAATGGTCGACCTGATGCGGCAGATCATGCGCGGCGACGTCTCGCCGATGATGACCGCCGCCATCCTCACCGGCCTGCGGGTGAAGAAGGAAACCATCGACGAGATCGCCGCGGCGGCCACGGTCATGCGCGAGTTCGCGCTGGCGGTGCCGGTGGCCGATACCACCCACCTGGTCGACATCGTCGGCACCGGTGGCGATGGCTCGCACACCTTCAACATTTCCACCTGCGCGATGTTCGTCGCCGCCGCTGCCGGTGCGCGCGTGGCCAAGCACGGCAACCGCAGCGTGTCGTCCAAGTCCGGCAGCGCCGATGCGGTGGAAGCGCTGGGCGCGGCCATCGAACTGCAGCCGGCACAGGTCGCTGCGGCCATCGAACAGACCGGCATCGGCTTCATGTTCGCGCCGATCCACCATCCCTCGATGAAGGTCGTCGCGCCGGTCCGCCGCGAGATGGGCGTGCGCACCATCTTCAACATCCTCGGCCCGCTGACCAACCCGGCCAGCGCACCGTCGGTGCTGATGGGCGTGTTCCACCCCGATCTGGTGGGCATCCAGGCGCGCGTGCTGCGCGAACTGGGCACCGAGCGCGCGATGGTGGTCTGGGGCCGCGACAACATGGATGAGATCTCGCTGGGCGCCGGCACCCTGGTGGGCGAGCTGCGCGACGGCAAGGTGCGCGAGTACGAGATCCATCCGGAAGACTTCGGCATCGCCATGTCGGCCAGCCGCAACCTGCGCGTGGACAGCCCGGAGCAGTCCATCCAGATGCTGCGCGCGGTGCTGGACAACACCCCGGGCCCGGCGCTGGACATCGTCGCCCTGAACGCCGGTGCGGCCCTGTACGTGGCCGGCGTGGCCAGCGACATCGGCGACGGCCTGGCCCGCGCCCGTGCCGCCATCGCCAATGGCAGCGCCCGCCAGCGCCTGCAGCAGTACGTTGACACCACCCGCGCGCTGGTTGCCTGAGCGCGCGGTTCAGCCTGACCCACCCGATGGCCGATAATGGCCGTCCTCACCGCCCCCGCATTGAACCGACGACGATGAGCGACATCCTGCAGACGATCCTGGCCCGCAAGGCCGAAGAAGTGGCCCAGCGCCGCGCCCAGCGCCCGCTGGAGGCGCTGCAGGCCGCCTTGGCCAGTGCCCCGCCGGTCCGTGGCTTCGTGCGCGCCCTGCAGGCGGCCGTGGCCAACGGCGACCCGGCGGTCATCGCCGAGGTGAAGAAGGCCAGCCCGTCCAAGGGCGTCATCCGCCCGGACTTCCGCCCAGCCGACATCGCCGTCAGCTACGAGTTCGGTGGCGCCAGCTGCCTGTCGGTGCTGACCGACGTCGATTTCTTCCAGGGCGCCGATGCCTACCTGCAGCAGGCCCGCGAGGCCTGCACGCTGCCGGTGCTGCGCAAGGACTTCGTGATCGACGCCTACCAGGTGTATGAGGCGCGCGTGCTGGGCGCCGACTGCATCCTGCTGATCGTCGCCGCGCTGGACGACACCCAGCTGGCCACCCTGTCCGAACTGGCCCTGTCGCTGGGCATGGACGTGCTGGTGGAAGTGCATGACATCGACGAACTGGAACGCGCGCTGCAGGTGCCGGCGCCGATGATCGGCATCAACAACCGCAACCTGCGCACCTTCGAGGTCTCGCTGCAGACCACGCTGGACATGCAGAAGGCGGTGCCGCGCGACCGCCTGCTGGTGACCGAGAGCGGCATCCTCGGCCCGCAGGACGTGGCCCTGATGCGCGACGCCGGCATCCATGCCTTCCTGGTCGGCGAGGCCTTCATGCGCGTGGAAGAGCCGGGCGAGGGCCTGCGTCAGCTATTCTTCGCGGCATGACAACGCACTATCCAACGCCGCGCGAGGATGCGCCGCTGGTGGTCTTCGACTTCGACCACACCCTCTACGACGGCGATTCGGGCACCCACCTGTTCGCCTCGCTGATCAAGCGCAATCCCCTGCGCATGCTGGCCGCGCTGCTGGTGACGCCGATCGCCGGGCCGATGGTGGCGATGCTGCCGACCCGTCGCGCCGGCATTTCGGTCTATGTGTGGATCGGCAGCTTCGGCCTGCACCGGGCGCGTGACTTCAACAAGGTCATCGACGCCTACGTGCTGCGCAACGAGGCGCAGATGCGCGCAAAGCTGCTGCCGCAGGCGTTGGAGGTGTTCGCCGCGCACCGGGCCAAGGGCGACCGCGTGGTCGTCGCCACCGGCGCACCGCCGGAGCTGGCCCGCGCCATCCTTGGCTTCGTGGCCCACCAGGACGTGCCGGTGATCGGTACCGAGGTCGGCCCGCGCCTGGGCGGGGTCGGCCCGACCCGCCACTGCCACAACGAAGAAAAGATGCGCATGCTGCGCGAGCGCGGCTATGGGCAGATCGACATCGCCTACTCCGACAGCACCGCCGACCTGCCGCTGCTGCTGGCGGCCAAGGCCCCGGTGGTGGTGAACCCGAAGCCGGGCAAGGTCGCGTTCTTCCGCAGCGTGCTGCCGGCCGGCACCCGCATCCTCAACTGGGGCTGCGTGGACCGCGGCGGCGAGAAGGCCTGACCCGGGCGGGGTCAGAGCCCCTTCGGGGATCTGACCCCATCGCATGATGATGGATCTGCCGGGCACGGCCGGGCGCTACCGATGCGGCGGCGAACACGACGCGCGTTCAGACGAGGGTAGCGCCGGGCCATGCCCGGCGGGCACTCAGCGCCCCAGGTACCCGGTCAGCGCATGGCCGATCTGGAACAGGCTGATGCCCAGCACCAGCACGCCCACTGCGATCAGCACCCAGCGCTCCTTCAGCCGCTTCACCAGCAGCGCCGCCACCGGTGCGGCCATCATGCCGCCGATCAGCAGGCCGGCCACGATCTGCAGGTGATGCAGGCCCATCGACATCAGGAAGGTGGCCGACACCGTCAGGGTCACCACGAACTCGGACGCGTTCACCGTGCCGATGGTGGTGCGTGCCTGGCCGCCCCGGGCGAGCAGGGTGGAGGTCGCCACCGGCCCCCAGCCACCGCCGCCGCTGGCATCGAGGAAGCCGGCCACGAAGCCCAGCACGGGCACCCGCTTGACCTCGCCCTTGGGCATCAGCCGCCCAGCAGCGCGGGCCAGGATGATGATGGCCAGCACCAGCAGGTAGAGGTAGATCAGCGGGCGGATCACGTCGCCTGGCAGCTGGGTCAGCCCGTAGGCGCCCACCGCACCGCCCACCGCGCCGGGAATGGCGAGGCGGAAGAACAGGCGTCTATCGACATTGCCAGCGACCAGATGCGACACACCGGAGGCGCCGGTGGTGAACACTTCGGCGGTGTGGATGGCCGCGCTGGCCTGCGCCGGCGGGATGCCCATCGCCAGCATCACCGACGATGACACCAGGCCGAAGGCCATGCCCAGCGCGCCGTCGACCAGCTGTGCGCCGAGGCCGATGAGGATGAACCACCAGAATTCGCTGCTCAGCTCCATGCACCGAGCCTAGCGGATGCGCGTGTGCGGGGCGTGCGATGGCAGGTCGCACGTCCGCGGAGCCGCCGGGCGATGCCCGGCAGACACGCATCGATCAACGGGTGCCGTACAGCACCACGGTCTTGCCGCGGGCATGCAGCAGGCCGTCGGTCTGCAGCTTCTTCAGCACGCGGCCGGCCATTTCACGCGAGCAGCCGACCAGGCGCGCCAGTTCCTGGCGCGAGACGCGCAGCTGGCTGCCCTGCGGGTGGCTCATCGATTCCGGCTCCTGGGCCAGATCGTGCAGGGTGCGCACGATGCGGTCGGTCACGTCCAGGAACGCCAGGCGGCTGGCCTTGCGGCTGGTATCGAGCAGGCGCTTGGAGATCTGCTGGCCCAGCGCGTACAGCAGGCGCGGGGCATCGGCCGAGAGCGGGCCCAGGAACAGCTGGTGCAGGCGCTCGTAGCTGATCTCAGCCAGTTCACAGGCGGTGCGCGTGCGCAGGATCACCTCGCGGCGGTCCGACTCCACGAACAGGCCCATCTCACCGACGAACTCGCCTGCGCCGAAATAGCCCAGCACCAGCTCGCGGTCGTCATCTTCCTCGGCCATGATCGAAACCGAGCCGCTGATGACGTAATACAGGGTCCCCGCCGGGTCTCCGGGGCGGAAGACGTCAGTCCGGGTGGGGTACCGCCGCCTGTGGCTGTGAGCCAGAAAGCGGTCGATTGTGGCGATGTCCAAGGCCAATGGGCTGCTAGCTAGGCGCACGGTTGACACGATAGGGGCGCTCCCTCTGCGCATGAACGGATTCACAGGATCGATGGCGGAGCTTAACCAGCGCTCCTGTTAAGGGCAAATAGTGTGCCAGAGTCGTGAGCTCTTCACGTTCCCCCCGGGGACACTTTGCCCCATAATTCACTCTTTCCCTTCTTACACAGGAATCGACCGCCGTGGTCAAGCCGTTGCCTCGCCTGAGGCTGCAGGGTTTCAACAACCTCACCAAGGCGCTGAGCTTCAACATCTATGACGTGTGTTACGCGCGCACCGAAGAGGAGCGTCAGCGTTACATTGAATACATCGATGAAGAGTACAACGCCGACAGGCTGACTCAAATCTTGACCGATGTCGCCGAGATCATCGGCGCGAACATCCTGAACGTGGCCCGCCAGGACTACGATCCGCAGGGTGCCTCGGTGACGATCCTGATCTCCGAAGAGCCGGTGATCGACAAGAAGCAGGCCGGCAAGGAGCTGATCTCCGATGCCGTGGTCGCGCACATGGACAAGAGCCACATCACTGTCCACACCTACCCGGAGACCCATCCGCAGGAAGGTATCGCGACGTTCCGCGCTGACATCGACGTGGCCACCTGTGGCGTCATTTCGCCGCTGAAGGCCCTGAACTACCTGATCGAGAGCCTGGAATCGGACATCGTGATCATGGACTACCGCGTCCGTGGCTTCACCCGCGATGTGAAGGGCAAGAAGCACTACATCGATCACAAGATCAACTCGATCCAGAACTTCCTGGCCAAGAACATCAAGTCGCGTTACGAGATGTTCGACGTCAACGTCTACCAGGAAAACATCTTCCACACGAAGATGCACCTGAAGGACTTCGACCTGGACCAGTACCTGTTCGAGGAAAAGGCCAAGAACCTGTCGTTCAAGGAACGCATGAAGATCGAAGCGCTGCTCAAGCGCGAGATCGAAGAGCTGTTCCACGGCCGCAACCTGTCCGAGTAAGACCCGTGTGCGATGCCCTCGGCATCGCCACCCAGGCGGGACGACCCGCCCCGTGGAACGCGCTTTTTGCGCAGTTGCCAGTTCCACGGTGATGTACCGACCCACGGCCCGGTGTGAAAACACCGGGCCGTTTTGTTTTTCTTCAACAAGGTGAGGAGCCCCCACTCATGCCCTGGATCTACCTGCTGCTGGCCGGCCTGTTCGAAATCGGCTTCGCGCTCGGAATGAAGTACTCCGAAGGCTTCAGCAAGCCGCTGCCCACCGTCGCCACCGTGGTGGCGGCGCTGATCAGCCTGTTCCTGATGAGCCAGGCGATGAAGTCCATCCCGGTCGGCACGGCCTACGCCATCTGGACCGGTATCGGCGCCATGGGCGTGGCGGTGCTGGGCATCTTCCTGTTCAACGACAGCGCCTCGCCGGCGCGCCTGGCCTGCGTGGGCCTGATCGTGGCCGGCGTGATCGGCCTGAAGCTGGTTTCGCCCAATTAAGCAGTCGAGCAAGCTCGACTCTACCGTCCGGTAGCGCCGGGCCGTGCCCGGCGGGCGCTTACAGCCGGTAGGCGATGTGCTTCATCACCTTCGATGCCAGCGCCATCGCGCCCGGGATCGGGAACGGCAGGCGGCGGGCGCCGGCCTGTTCGGCGTGCTCAGCGTGGCGGGCTTCGTCTTCCTTCATCACCCGGATGACCGCGCGGCTGCGCAGGTCGCCCGCCGGCAGGTCGACCAGATGCTCGTCCAGATGCGCTTCCACCTGGCGTTCGGTTTCGACCACGAAGCCCAGGTTCCAGCCGTCGCCGCGCAGCCCGGCCAGTGTGCCGATGGTGTAGCTGCCGGCATACCAGAGCGGGTTGAACAGGCTGGGGCGGCTGTCCAGCTCGCCCAGCCGGGTGGCGCACCAGGCCAGGTGGTCGGTCTCTTCCTGGGCCGCTTCCAGCAGGTGCTCGCGGGTGGACGGGTCGCGGGCGACCGCGGCCTGGCCGAAGTACAGGCCCTGCGCGCAGACCTCGCCGACGTGGTTGATCCGCATCAGGCCCGCCGCGTGGCGGCGCTGCGCCGTGTCCATGCCCGGCTCATCGGTATCGGCGGCCGGGTAGGGGCGCGATGCCGGCGGGTTGCCGAACACCGTGTCCAGGGCGCGCTGCGCCTCGGTCAGCAGGTGGTCCAGCGGGGTGGTCTGGCGGAGCACGGTCATGGCGGCATGGGTGGGGCGGGGGACCCCCGATTCTCGCCCGGCCCCGGCCCCCTGCCAACCCGGCACAGGGTCTGGCTTGCACCGGGCCGCCAGGGTGAGTACAATCCCGCCTCTTACGCTTCACCTTTTCACAACGCGTGGCAGAGTTCCGGCGAGCCTTTCGCCGCAATGAGCCCGACCTAACCTAGAGTTCTTCATGAGCACTTTCACTGCCAAGAACGAGACCGTCCAGCGCGACTGGTACCTCGTCGACGCCGAGGGCAAGACCCTGGGCCGTCTCGCCACCGAGCTGGCCCGCCGTCTGCGCGGCAAGCACAAGCCGGTCTACACCCCCCACGTTGATACCGGCGACTACCTGGTCGTCATCAATGCAGAAAAGATTGCCGTCACCGGCAAGAAGCTGCAGGACAAGATGTATCACCGTTTCACCGGTTACATCGGCAACCTGAAGACCGAATCCCTGGCACAGGCGCTGGAGCGCCACCCGGAGCGCGTGATCGAGATCGCCGTGAAGGGCATGCTGCCGAAGGGCCCGCTGGGTCGCCAGATGTACCGCAAGCTCAAGGTCTACGCCGGCACTGAGCATCCGCACGCCGCACAGCAGCCGCAGGTTCTGGATATCTAATCATGGCTATCACTCAAAACTACGGCACTGGCCGCCGCAAGTCCTCCACCGCTCGCGTTTTCCTGCGCAAGGGTTCGGGCAACATCACCGTCAATGGCCGTCCGCTGGACGAGTTCTTCGGTCGTGAGACCGCGCGCATGATCGTGCGCCAGCCGCTCGAGCTGACCAAGAACACCGAAAGCTTCGACATCCTGGTCACCGCCGCTGGCGGCGGCACCACCGGCCAGGCCGGTGCGATCCGTCTGGGCATCGCCCGTGCTCTGGTCGAGTACGACGAGACCCTGAAGTCCGAGCTGCGCAAGGCTGGCTTCATGACCCGTGACGCCCGTGAAGTCGAGCGTAAGAAGGTCGGCCTGCACAAGGCACGTCGCGCCACCCAGTTCTCCAAGCGCTGATCCATCGCGCCTGGTCGGGCTCCCTCGGGAGCCCGCTGGTTGGAAAAGCAAAAGCCCGGCTTCGGCCGGGCTTTTGTCGTTTTGCGAACATGCATTTCCACATTGCCGGCCAGCGGCCGGCACTACCCATGGTTCCGCATGTCGGGCGGGTGGGGTCGGAGCCTTTTCCTGCGGAAAAGGATCCGACCCCAGAGTTCTCTCTGGAGGGGAGCCCCCTTGATGTTCAAGGGGGCGCGCCGACAGGCGCGGGGATCAGGTGGAATGCGTGACCAAATTAAAAAGAAAAAGGCCTGATCTCTCGATCAGGCCTTTTTCTTTTTAATTTGGCTGCCCCTGATGGATTCGAACCACCGATGCCTGAGTCAGAGTCAGGTGCCTTACCGCTTGGCTAAGGGGCAATGTAACGTGTAACTATTTTCTCACTTTTCACGCTGAAAAACAACTTGATTTTCAGTGTGGTGGCTATGGGTGGACTCGAACCACCGACCCCAGCATTATGAGTGCTGTGCTCTAACCGGCTGAGCTACATAGCCTTGGTGAGCCCGCTATTCTGCTCATGTGTATCGGGCCTGTCAACACTTTTGTGTCGAGCTTGTGGGCCGACAGACGGCATGGGATAGTCCCGACCAGTAGATTTTCTTAGGAGTCCGCATCGTGATCGATCCGGACGGCTATCGACCGAACGTCGGCATCGTGCTGATGCGGCAGGACGGGCAGGTGTTCTGGGCACGACGTGTGCGCCGGGATGGCTGGCAGTTCCCGCAGGGTGGCATGAACACCGACGAGACCCCGGTCGAGGCCATGTATCGTGAATTGCAGGAAGAGACCGGCCTGCTGCCCGAGCACGTAGAAGTGCTGGGGGCGACACCGGGTTGGCTGCGCTACAAGCTGCCGGCCCGGGCCATCCGCCGTAACGAGCGGCAGGTCTGCATCGGCCAGAAGCAGGTCTGGTTCCTGCTGCGCCTCACCGGCGATGAATCGCATGTGCGGCTGGACCATACCGACTCGCCCGAGTTCGACAACTGGCGCTGGGTCGATTTCTGGTACCCGGTCGAGCACGTGGTGATGTTCAAGCGTGGGGTCTATGCGCGTGCCTTGCGCCACCTGGCGCCGTTGGCGCGCGGCGTGGCCGGGCAGGGCGTGACCGCCATGCCCAAGACCGCCGCCGAGGCCTGGATGCCGGGCAATACCGCAGGCCACGACCGCCCGCGCAAGCGCCCGCGCAGCAAGGGCTACTGGCCCCGCAAGGTGCAGGGCGACGGGCCTTCCGGCTGAGTGGATGAACGGTAGCGAGAATGGTTCAGGTCTCTGATTGACAACCATTCTCGTTTCCATTGGAATGGGCACCAGGCCGCTTCTGGCCTGTCAGCCCGGTTCCCGCCTGTGTACGTCTGCATCTGCAACGGAGTCACCGACCACCAGATCCGCGAGGCCGCCAGCCATGGCGTCACCACGGTGGGCGAGCTGACCATGCGTACCGGTTGCGGCGCGACCTGCGGTTCCTGCCTGGACATGGCCGGCGATCTGCTGGCCAAGGCACTGGCCACCCACGACCTGCCGCTGCCCGTTCTCGGCCTGCAGGCTGCCTGAGCCGTACCCCGCGGCGCCATGACGTCGCGTCTCTGACGTTCCGCCGCTGGCCGCACAGGCCAATGCGCACGATTCGCGTTCCTTCACGCGCGCCCTCAAAGCGATACAGTGCCTGCGTTTTCAGCGTGCAGGAGCATTCCCATGAAGGGCGACACCAAGGTCATCGAATTCCTCAACAAGGTCCTCTTCAACGAGCTGACCGCGATCAACCAGTACTTCCTGCACGCCAAGATGTTCAAGAACTGGGGCATCAAGGAACTGGCCGAGTACGAGTACAAGGAATCGATCCATGCGATGAAGCGCGCCGACGCGCTGTCCGATCGCATCCTGTTCCTCGAAGGCCTGCCGAACTTCCAGGCGCTGGGCAAGCTGCGCATCGGCGAGAACCCGCCGGAGATGCTGCAGTGTGACCTCTCGCTGGAGCAGGACGCCGTGGCGGTGCTGCGCAACGCCGTGGCGCATGCCGACTCGGTGGGCGACTACGTGAGCCGTTCGCTGTTCACCAGCATCCTCGATGCCGAGGAAGAGCACATCGACTGGCTGGAAACCCAGCTGGACCTGGTCGAGCGCATCGGCGAGCCGAAGTACCTGCTGAGCAAGCTGGAAGACTGATCCAGCGGCGCTGCGGGTAGCGTCGAGCTTGCTCGACTGCGTCTTCCAACAGCAGTCGAGCATGGCTCGACTCTACAAAGCGGTAGTCGCGCAAGTTCGACGCTACCGTTCCTGGGCCAGGTAGCCGGTCAGCGCCACGCGTGCGCGGGCGAACTCGGCCACCAGCAGCGCCACCGCCACGGCGGGGCGCTGCAGGCTGCCCGCGCGGGCTTCGTGCTCGATGCGCCGGGCCACCGCCGACAGTGACAGTGCGCCGACATTGGCGCTGGACGATTTGAGGGTGTGCGACAGCGCCTGCAGGCGCTCGATGTCATTGGCCTGTGCTGCCTGCTGCAGGGCCTGCACGAGTGCCGGAGCATCCTCGAGGAACACAGCGACGATCTGCAGTGCGGCCGGGCCGATCACATCCTGCAGTTCCTCAAGCACGCTGCGGTCGAGCACCGGCTGCGGCGGAGTGTCCGCGTCGGGCGCGGGAGGCGTCCCGCTTGGCCGACCTTCGTTGTCCAGTAGAGTCGAGCTTGCTCGACTGTTTTCGGCATGACGACAGTCGAGCAAGCTCGACTCTACGGCTTCGGAAGCATCGTGGCAGTCGACAACAACAGGCGCTTCGCCCCAGCGCTGCAGCAGCGCATGCAGGGTTTCGCGGTTGATCGGCTTGGACAGGTAATCATCCATGCCGGCCTGCAGGCAGCGCTCGCGATCGCCGGCCATGGCGTTGGCGGTCATGGCGATGATCGGCAGCCGCGCGCGTCCCTGGGCCGCTTCCTCGCTGCGCCACTGGCGGGTGGCGGCATAGCCATCCAGTACCGGCATCTGGCAATCCATCAGCACCACGTCGATGCCGCCCTGGCGCAGCGCCAGCAGGGCCTGCTCGCCGTCGGCGGCATTGCGCACGTCGCACTGGAAGACCCGCAGCAGCTGTTCGGCCACCATGCGGTTGACCGCGTTGTCCTCCACCAGCAGCACGCGCAGATCCAGCGGCGGCAGCGTAGCCGGTGCCTGGCCGCGTTCGGCGGTGGCCAGCAGGGCTGCCGGTCGCACGCTGGCGGTGGGCGCGGCCAGCACGGCATGCAGGTGGGCATCGTTGAAACTGGCCGGCAGCTGCTGCTGGCGGACCTGCGCGGGGGCGGGCTCGTCCTGCAGCCACAGCACCTGCAGCGTGTCGTCCGTGCCGCGCTCGGCCAGCGTACGCAGCAGCGTCGCTTCGCCGCCACGGCGCGAGCGGGCATCCACCAGCAGCCAGGCCGGGCTCGGCTGGCCCGGGCGTGGGGCAGCGCGCAGGCGCTCCAGCAGCACATCGCGCTCGGCCAGCACCTGCACCGGCAGCCCGTGGTGGGCGGCGATGCGCTCCACGCGCGCCTGCAGCGCCACATCGGCACTGTGCAGCAGCAGCGGCGAAGGTGCGCGTGCCAGTGCCGGCAGGTCGCCGGGGATCTTCAGCAGTGGAATCTCGAACCAGAACGTGGCGCCCTGGCCGGGCCTGGACTGCACGCCGATCTGGCCGTGCATCAGGTCGATGATGCGCTTGCAGATGGCCAGGCCCAGGCCGGTGCCGCCGTACAGGCGGGTGGTCGATGCATCGGCCTGGCTGAAGGACTGGAACAGCCGTGACTGCAGGGTGGCGTCAATGCCGATGCCGGTGTCGACCACTTCAAACCGCAGCTGGTGCTGGGCCGGGCCTTCGCCCAGGCGCTGCACGCGCAGCTGCACCTGGCCGCGCGCGGTGAACTTGATCGCATTGGCCAGCAGGTTGGTCAGTACCTGGCGCAGGCGCACCGGGTCGCCACGCACCGGCAGGCGCACGGCCGGGTCCAGCTGCAGGCCGAGCACCAGGCCCTTCGATTCGGCAGCGCGCTGCAGCAGCTGCACCACGCCGTCCAACAGCTCGCGCAGGTTGAAGCTGGTGATCTCCAGTTCCAGGGCCTGCGCTTCCAGGCGCGAGTAATCGAGGATGTCATCGACGATGCGCAGCAGCTGCTGCGAGCTGACCGATGCGGTGGCCAGCATCTGCCGCTGGTCCTCGCCCAGGGGCCCGCGTGCGATCAGCTCGAGCATCGGCAGGATGCCGTTGAGCGGCGTGCGGATCTCGTGGCTCATGGTGGCCAGGAACTCGCCCTTGGCCAGCGCGGCCGCCTCGGCGGCCTGCTTGGCCTGCAGCAGCTGCTGTTCCAGCTGGCCCTGGCGCTCGGTGGTACGGCGCAGCTGGTCGCGCTCGCTGGTCAGCACGGTGCGTTCGCGCTGCAGGGCCGCCAGCGCCTGGCCGCGTTGGCGCAGGCGCAGGCCAAGTGCCAGCGCCACGCTGGCGGCCAGCACCAGAGCTGCCAGCAGCGCGACCGTCAGCGGCACTCAGAGCACCGCGTTGTGGAAGTCGAAGTTCAGGTCGCTGCCCGCCGACTGCACCATGTTGCCCTGGATGTAGTCCACGCCGCCGACCCACATTGCCGCCGCTGCCTGCGGATCCTCGATCTGCTGGCCGATGATCTGCAGGCCTGCGGCATGCGCGCGATCGATCGCCCGCCGTAGTTCCTCGCGGGTGCCCGGATTGGAGTGGCTGCTGGAGAAGCGCGCGGCCATGCGCACGAACGACAGCGGCAGCTGGGTGAGCAGGGCATCGGCTTCGCTGCCCGGCTCGAACTGGCTCAGGCAGAAACGCACGCCGGCACTGGCCATGCGCTGGCAGAACTGCTGCAGCGGCACGGTGTGGATGAGCGCGTCGGGCAGGCGCACGTCGATCACCAGTGCGGTGCCGGGCAGGTCGCGCTGCTGCAGCGATTCCAGCAGCCAGTCGGCGAACGCATCGCGCTGCAGCGTACGCAGCGACTGCGAGACGAACAGGTTCAGCGGCTGGGTCGCGTGGCGGTACAGGTCGAGCAGGCCCATCGCATGTTCCAGCACCTGCTGGTCCAGATCGGCGATGCGGCCCGCGGCTTCGGCGGCCGGAATGACCTGGCCGGCGGTGAGCACGGTGCCATCGGCCTGGCGCAGGCGCAGCAGCAGCTGGTACTGCGCGGTATCGCCGCCTGCCACGGCCACGATCGGCTGGTAGGCCAGTTCCAGCTGGCCTTCCAGCAGGGCCAGGTGTTCCTGCTCGGTCACCGCCTGGCGATGCACGTGGCCGGCCACGCCAGCGGTCAGCAGGCGGGCCTGCAGGGTGGTGCGTTCGATGGCTTCCAGCGCGCTGTTGGCATCGTCGAAGCCCGGCGACAGCGGCGCATAGCCGACCACGCCGCGCAGGTGCACCGATTCATCGTCGCGGATGACGAAGGCGCGCGCGGACAGCTGCTCGCGCAGTGCGGCGGCGATGCCTTCCAGGCTTTCCTCGTCGGCGCCGCGGGCCAGCAGCAGGAAGCTGTTGTCGTTCAGGCGTGCCAGCAGGTGCGGGTGGCCGGCTTCGGCCAGGCGCTGGCCGGCCTGCACCATCAGCCGCTCGAAGGCGGCATAGCCATAGCGCTCGCGCAGGCCCAGCGCGCTGGAGATCTCCACGAAGAACACGCCGCCACGGTCGCGCTGCTCCAGCGCCGTGCTGAGCTGCTGCAGTACGTGGTGGCGGGTCGGCAGGCCGGTTTCCGGGTTGCTGGTGGCCGGTGCGCTGCTGGCGCCGGGCAGGGTGGCGGCCTGGGCGCGGGCGCGGCGGATGCGGTTGGCCACGGCCGCGATCAGGTGGCGCGGACGGATCGGCTTGCTCAGGTAATCATCGGCGCCGCTGTCGAGCACTTCGAACTGGCGCTCCGGGTCCGGGTCGCCGCTGAGGAAGACGATCGGCAGCAGCTGCATGCCCGGCTGCTGGCGGATCATCGCGGTCAGGCGCATGCCATCCAGGCCCGGCAGGTGCAGGTCCATCAGGATCAGGTCGGGGCGCAGTTCGCGGATCCCCTGCTGCACGCCATCGGCATCGGACAGCACTTCGGCCTGCATGCCGGCACCGTGCAGCACGCTCTGCGCGAACAGGGCCTGGGCACGGTCGTCTTCGACGATCAGCACGCGGTACGGCGAGTCCGAGGCGGCGGGTGCATCGTTGCCGTTGCCTGCGTCGATCAGCGCGGAGGGCTGCGCGGAAGGCAGCGGCGGCGGCGTGCCCACGCTGCCGCCCGCATCGGCCGGTGCGGAGGAGACCGCGACAAGCGTGGGCGCAGCGGCGGGCGAGGTGTTTGCCCAGCGCTGCCAATGATCGGCCGGTGGGGTTTCAGCGCGTCCGGGGCGTGCGCCCGCGGGGGATTCATTTGCGGACATCAAAGCTCCTGGTGTTCGCCGCCATTATGCGCCAAGCCCGACATTCAACCGGTGCGCGGCTGGCCTGATGCGGCCGTACCGCCAGCTCGTGCAAGCCATCGCACGCCCTTCCACAACGTGCGCCAGACCATCCACACCAGCAGGGCGCCGGCCAGGCTGCAGGCCAGCACCACGACCAGGGCGATCCAGGGATGGGCCAGTGCCAGCGCCAGGCCGCCGACCACCACGGTGTCCTCGGCGACCGAGGCGACCCAGTTGCTGGCCGGTTCCGGCGAGGTGTTGAGCAGGGCGCGGGTGCCGGCCTTGAGGCCGTGGCTGGCCAGGGCGACGCCGGCGCCGGCCAGCAGGGTGCCGGTGCCCAGCTGGCCATCGGGCGAGAGCGTGGCGGCGGCCAGGAAGGCGCCGGCCGGTACCCGCGCCAGGGTATGGATGAGATCCCAGATGGAATCGACGCCGGGGATCTTGTCGGCGAAGAATTCGGCAATGGCCAGCGCCGCCGAGGTGCCCAGCACCCACCACGATTCGGTGGCCTGCAGGGCCGGGGGCAGGTCGACCCAGCCGAGCAGGCCGGCCAGGCCGACGCCGAACACGGTGAGGTAGACGCGGATGCCGGCCAGCCAGGCCAGCAGGATGCCGATCACGAACAGGTGGGCTTCGGTCATGGCGGGGGGCTCCGGCGACGGAACTGTGCGGGGTGCCACACTATCGACGATGACGTGGCTGAACACCACCGGCCCCTGGCGGCCGGCACCGGGGAAAGCCCCCGTTCCTGTCATACACTAGCCCGTCGTTTGCTACAGGGGCCGTGCTGGTGTCGCCATTGCGAGTCCACGGAGACTACCCATGAACAACCGCCCACCCATGCGCGTACAGGTCCGACTGCCCGGTTCCAAGCCGCAGCCGCTCGACCGCCGCCGCCTGCTGGTCATCGGTGGCATCTGGCTGCTCAGCCTGGTGCTGGCGGTGCTGGGCGGCTGCTGGCTGGGCGCGCCGCGCGATGCCCAGGGGCAGCGCCTGCAGGCCGCCGAGAAGCGCGCCGACACGGTGCAGTCGCAGCTGACCGAGCTGCGCCAGAAGCAGGCCACGCTGGAAGCCTCCGACCGCATCAGCCGCGCCGCCAACACCGAGGTGCAGTCCTCGCTGGCCGAGCGCGATGAAGAGATCGCCGGCCTGCGCGCCGACGTGGCCTTCTATGAGCGCCTGGTCGGCTCGACCAGCCAGCGCAAGGGCCTGAACACCCATTCGATCGAGTTCAGCGCCGAATCGGCTGGCACCTGGCAGTACGCCGTGGTGCTGACCCAGAACCTCAACCGCGGGGCCATCAGCCAGGGGCAGATGCGCTTCACCGTGGAAGGCGTGAAGAACGGCAAGCTGGCCACGATCAGCTGGGATGAGCTGCACCAGCGCAGCAAGGTGCCGGGACAGGATTACTCCTTCCGGTACTTCCAGCAGCTCACCGGCAGTGTGATGCTGCCGACGGACTTCACCCCGCAACGGGTGAGGGTGACACTGGGGAGTGGTGCAGGGGGCACCACGCAGGTATTCGACTGGAAACAGGCCGGCGCACCGGCCAGCAAAGGGGAGTAGGCAGATGTTCGGAAACAGCAAATCCAGCCGTGATGGCCAGTTGGTGGTGGATGCCCTGATCGGCAACCAGGTGGTGATCCGCGGTGATGTGGAATTCAGTGGTGGCCTGTATGTGGAAGGCCGCATCCATGGCAAGGTGATCGCCCAGGAAGGCGCCAGCGGCGCGACGTTGACCCTGGCCGAGCATGGCGTCATCGAGGGCGAGATCCGCGCCCAGGTGGTGGTCATCAGCGGCCGCCTGGACGGTGACGTGCACGCCACCGAAAAGGTGGAACTGACCCCGAGCGCGCGGGTGAACGGCAACGTCCACTACCAGGTGGTGGAAATGAACGCGGGCGCCCAGCTGAATGGCCGCCTGATCCACGCCAGCAGCCCGGTTGCGGCCCTGCCGGCGCCGGAAGGCGAGGGCGAGGCGGCCGAAGGCAAGGGCGGCACCGCCGCGCGCCGCAAGCTGGCCGAGGCGATGGCTTGAAAGCCATCCCCGGCGCCCCCATGCTGAGGCCATGAGCACGCTAGTTTCCCTGCCCGGCGCCACGCCGGCCGCCGCTCCCGACTACCAGTCGCTGGAGCGGCCGCTGAACTTCACCGAATCGGCCGCGGCCAAGGTGAAGGAACTGATCCAGGACGAGGGCAACCCCGACCTGTCTTTGCGCGTGTACATCGAGGGCGGTGGCTGTTCCGGGTTCCAGTACGGGTTCGAGTTCGACGAGAACCGCGCCGAGGACGACCTGGCGGTGCAGACCAGCGGGGTCACCCTGCTGGTCGACCCACTCAGCCTGCAGTACCTGATGGGCGCCGAGGTGGATTACACCGAGAGCCTGACCGGTGCGCAGTTCGTGATCCGCAACCCGAACGCGAAGACCACCTGCGGCTGCGGCAGCAGCTTCAGCATGTAATGCCGGGCGCGGGGCCGATGCCCTGCGCCACCGTTGTGCGCTACGCCGACTGATTGCGCACATCCCCGACCTTGCCACCTGCGGCAATTGGCGGCAGGCTTGTCGGATGCCCAATACTCCTTCGCCGCTTTCCGGTTTCGCCTTCGTGGCGGAGCCGCTCGAGCGCGCCGATGCCCTGCGCGATGATGCCGATGCCCTGGCACGCCTGTGGCCGGATGCGCGCATTCTTGTCCTGGACCAGGACGGTACCGCCTTCACCGGCGAGGACGACCAGCCGGTCGCGCTGACCGGCGCCGACATCGGCGGTGGCCCCGGTTCGGCCATCTTCCTCGGCCTGCGCGCGGGCCAGGCCTGGTTCTCCGTCGAAGCCGCCAACGTCACCCAGAGCGCACCGCGCCGGCTCGACCTGCGCCAGGCCGCGCTGCTGTGGAGCGTGGCCGATGCCACCGCCTTCAGCTATGCCCGCGGCATGTCCTACTGGCATTCGCGCACGCGCTTCTGCGGCGTGTGCGGTGGTGCGGTGGCCTTCGCCCGCGGCGGCTTCGTCGGCCGCTGCGCGCAGTGCGCCACCGAGCATTACCCGCGCGTCGACCCGGCGGTGATCGTGGCCGTGGAAAACCAGGGCCGCCTGCTGCTGGGCCGCCAGTCCAACTGGGCGCCGCGCCGCTATTCGGTGTTGGCCGGCTTCGTCGAACCTGGCGAGACCTTCGAGCAGACCGTCGCGCGCGAGGTGCATGAGGAGAGCAAGGTGCGGGTGACGTCCTGCCAGTACCTGGGCTCGCAGCCGTGGCCGTTCCCCGGCGCGTTGATGGTGGGTTTCCGCGCGCAGGCGCAGGACGACGTGCCGACCGTCGATGGCGAGCTGGAAGACGCACGCTGGTTCACCGCCGAAGAGGTGGGGGCGGCGCTGGCGCGTGATGTCGAGGACGATGGTGAAGGCATCCGCCTGTCGCCGCCGATCTCGATCTCGCGCGGCCTGATCGAACACTGGTACCGGCAGCAGCAGGGCTGATCCCCGCGGCTGTGCCGGCGTCCCCGGGCGGCAGCATTGCCGCCACCTGAACACGCGTCGGGTTACAGTCCGGTTCACCGCTGAACGCGCCGCTGCGACAGGTAAGGTAGCGGCGCAGAACGCTTGTTCGTAGGGAGACCTGCCATGTTCACCACCCTGGTCGCCGTGTTGGTGGCGCTGGCCCTGGGCCACGTTGCCCCGGCCGCTGCCGCCTCGCTGCGCCGTTTCGACGGCTTCCGGCGCTGGCTGGGCTGGTTGGACGGGCATGGCGGACGGGCATGGCAGGGGGCGGCCGGCGTGGCGCTGGCGATCGTGCCGCCGCTGCTGCTGATGGCCCTGCTGGCCTGGCTGCTGCGCGGGGTGCTGTTCGGCCTGCCCGGCCTGCTGCTGGGCGTGGCGGTGTTGGCCTGGTGCTGGGGCCCGCGCGACCTGGACCGCGATATCGAAGCGATCATCGACGCCGACGACGCGGCCAGCCGGCAGGCCGCGGTGCGGCACCTGCAGGCCGCCGGTGGCAGCCTGCGCGAGGACGTGCCCTCGCTGGTCGAGGCGACCGTCCTCAACGCACTGCGGCGCTGGTTCGCGGTGCTGTTCTGGTTCCTGCTGCTGGGCCCGGTCGGTGCCCTGGGCTATCGCCTGCTGGCGCTGATGGCCGAGAGCCCGATGCGTGCGCGGGTGCCGGTGGAGCCGCTGGCGCTGGCGCAGCGCCTGCTGGCCTGGATCGAATGGCCGGTGGCCCAGCTGATGGCGTTCTCGATGGCGCTGGTCGGCAACTTCGACACGGCGTGGAAGGCATGGCGTCAGGCCCATGGCGAGCGCCTGGCCGGTGACATCGGCTTCCTCGGTGCGGTGGCGCGGGCCAGCGTGAATGCCGAGCTGCGCGAAGAAGCGCATGACTACACCGATGCGGGCCTGCTGCCGGTGTGGCAGCGGCTGCCGGACCTGCGCGACGCGATGAGCCTGGTGTGGCGGATGCTGCTGCTGTGGCTGGCAGTGCTGGCGCTGCTGGTGATTGCTGGCTGGGTGACGTAGAACCACGCCATGCGTAGGTTTCCGTAGTTCCACGCCATGCGTGGATGCCTTCTGCGTGGATGGGGTCAGAGCCCTTTGCTGCGCAAAGGGATCCGACCCCTGCTATCCCGCCAACGGCGCCAGCGACGTGAAAGGTGGCCAGGGAAGATTGCGCGCGATCCAGAACGCGGGCAGCAGGATCAACCAGAACGTGGGTCTGCCCAGCAGCTGCATCAGCGGCTGCAGCCAGCGCGGGCGATAGCCCATCCACCAGGCCATGGCCAGCGGCAGCAGGGCCACCAGCATCACCAGCAGCGGGTTCATCGACCACGCCGTGGCCAGGTCGCCATGCAGCAGTGCATGCGCGCAGCGGGTGCCGCCGCAGCCGACGCAGTAGAAGCCGGTGACGGCACGGAAGGCGCAGGCGGGGAACGGGCTGTCGACGCCGCTGGGGTCGATCCGGTACAGCAACCACGCCCCCCCGCCGGCGAGTGCGACCGCCGGCGGAAGTGCGAGCCAGCTCCAGCGCGGGAGCTGGAGGCGATGCATCAGCGGCTGCTTTCCAGCTGGCGCTGGAACTGCTGCATCTGTTCCATGTAGCCGCCGACACCCATCGTCGCCAGCGAGATGATCCAGACCAGGAAGCCCAGGGCGAGCAGGCCGGCGGTTACCCACATCCAGATCTTTGCGTTGCGCGAAGCGGCCTGTGCAGCGGTGATGTCACCTGCCGCCAGCGCCTTGCTGGTCTTGCTGCCGAAGACGATGGCCACGATGCCGGTGCCGATGCCCACGATGCTGACGCACGACAGGCAGCAGACGATGAACGATGCGACCGTCAGGATGATCGACGGCGTCATGTAGGTGGGGACCGGGGCTGCCGGCGTCTGCGGCGCGATGGGCGGCTGCGGAGTGCTCATGGATCTTTCCTTGAAGAGGGTGGGCGCGCAATCTTGGCACTACCTGACACCGGTCGTCCATCGCGGGCCGGTGCCGAAACCGTTGGCCGGGCCCGGCAATACGGGCCCGGATGGCGGCTCACGCGTGGTCGCCGCGCAGGGCGCGGACCTGCGTTTCCAGCATCGGCGCATCGGTGCTGTGGCCATCCACGGGCGCGGCGGCCACCACCTGCACCGTGGCGCGGAAACGTCGCGGCACGCGCATGCGGCCCAGGCGCGTGTCGCGCCGGCTCCACATGCTCGACCACATGCCACGCAGCGCCATCGGCACCACCGGCACCGGACGCCGTTCCAGGATCTTCTCCACGCCGGACTTGAACGACGCCATCGTGCCGTCCTTGGTCAGCGCACCTTCCGGGAAGATGCAGACCAGCTCGCCTTCGGCCAGCGCTGCATCGATCTCGTCGAACGCGCGCTGCATCAGCGCCGGATCTTCGCGCGCACCGGCAATGGGAATGGCCTTGGCGGTGCGGAAGATCCAGCTCAGTACCGGGATGTTGAAGATCTTGTAGTACATGACGAAGCGCGCCGGACGCGGGATCGTCGCCGACAGGATCAGTGCGTCCATGTAGCTGACATGGTTGCAGACCAGCAGCGCGGCGCCTTCGTCGGGCACGTTGGCTTCGATGCCGTGCGGGCGCAGCCGGTACAGCGTGCGCACCATCACCCAGCTGAGGAAGCGCATCAGGAATTCGGGGACGATGGTGAAGATGTAGATCGCCACGATGGCATTGGCGATGGCCAGGGCCAGGAACTGCTGCGGAATGGACCAGTGCAGCAGCTGGTGCGCGGCCAGCGACAGCAGTGCAGCAGCGACGATGAAGCCGGAGTTCTGGATGTTCAGCGCAGCGAACACGCGCGACATCTGTGCCTTCGGCGTGCGGCTCTGGATCAGCGCGAACAGCGGCACCACGAACACGCCGGTGAACAGGCCGATACCGATCAGGTCGATGACGATGCGCACGCTGCCCGGCTGCTGCAGGAAGGCCAGCACGCCCAGGTTCTGCACGGTCGCCTCGCCGGTGCGGGCGAAGTACAGGTCCAGCAGGAAGGCGGTCATGCCGAAGGCGCCCAGCGGCACCAGGCCGATTTCCACCGTGCGCGCCGACAGCTTCTCGCACAGCAGCGAGCCGACGCCGGTGCCGACCGAGAACAGCGCCAGCGCGAACAGGTACAGCTTGGGCTCGCCGCCGAGGTTGACCAGCGCGTAGTTGGGCAGCTGCGAGGTCAGCACGGTTCCGACGAACCAGAACCAGGACACGCCGAGGATGGCGTTGCGCACCGCCTTCTGCTGCCGCGCCATGCGCAGCACCACCAGCGACTCGGGCAGCGGGTTCCAGTTGATCTTCAGGTCCGGATCGCCGGCATCGACTCGCGGGATCATCCGCGCGGCGAGGTTGCCGCAGATCGCCAGCGCGATGACCGCCGTTGCCGCCACGATCGGGCCGTGGCTGCCGGCCAGCAGGAACACCGAGCCGCCGATGATCATGCCGGACAGGATCGAGATCGAGGTGCCCATTTCGACCAGGCCGTTGCCGCCGGTCAGTTCCTCCGGCTTCAGCACCGAGGGCAGCACCGAATATTTGACCGGCCCGAACAGGGTCGACTGCATGCCGGTGCAGAACAGCGCCACCAGCAGGAAGGGCAGGTTCTCGGTGATGAAGCCGATGGCCGCCAGCGACATGATCACGATCTCCATGGTGGTGGTGATCACGATCAGCCGCGATTTCTCAAGTTTGTCGGCGATCTGCCCGGCCAGGGCGGAGAACAGGAAGTAGGGCAGGATGAAGATGGCCGGTGCCAGCGTGGTGTACAGCGAGCGCTGCTCGTCCGATACGCCCAGGTAGAACAACAGGCCGATGATGGCTTGCCGGTACACGTTGTCGTTGAAGGCGCCCAGCGCCTGCACGATGAAGAACGGCAGGAAGCGGCGCTGGCGCAGCAGGGCAAACTGGTTGTGACCGGACATGGAACCTCCTTGACCGGCGCAGCCTAGCATCCCTGCCTGTCAGGCAGGGATGCGGTAGGTGGGGGCCGGTGGGGCGCCCCCCGCCGCCCCCCCCCCCCCGCCGCCCCCCCCCCGCCCCCCCCCCCCCCCCCCCCCCCCCCCCCCCCCCCCC
>NZ_JACVTV010000035.1:0-38398 GCF_016624625.1 Stenotrophomonas sp. S41
CCCCCCGGCGGTGGCCCCCCGGGCCCCCCCCGGGGGCGGGCCGCGCGGGCCCCGCCCCGGCGGATGCGGTCGCACGACAACAAAAAGGCCGGGGTTTCCCCCGGCCTCTTCGTTTCAGCCTGTCACCGCACTCAGGCGATGGCTTCCTGGTAACGACGCTCGACTTCGTTCCAGTCGATGACGTTGAAGAACGCGCCGATGTATTCCGGGCGACGGTTCTGGTACTTCAGGTAGTAGGCGTGTTCCCACACGTCCAGGCCGAGGATCGGCGTGTTGCCTTCCATCAGCGGGCTGTCCTGGTTGCCGGTGCTCTCGACCACGACCTTCTTGTCCGGGGTCACGCTCAGCCAGGCCCAGCCGCTGCCGAAGCGGGTCAGCGCAGCCTTGGTGAAGGCGTCCTTGAACTTGTCGAAACCGCCCAGGTCCTTGTCGATGGCCTTGGCCACGTCACCGACCGGGTTGCCGCCGGCGTTGGGGGCCATCACGGTCCAGAACAGCGAGTGATTGGCATGGCCACCACCGTTGTTGCGCACCGGACCCTGCAGGTTCTCCGGCAGCGACTTCAGCTTCTTCACCAGCTCTTCGACCGGCAGGTCAGCGTACTCGGTGCCTTCCAGCGCCGCGTTGACGTTGTTGATATAGGTCTGGTGATGCTTGGTGTGATGGATTTCCATCGTTGCCGCATCGATGTTCGGTTCCAGAGCGTCGTAGGCGTAGGACAGCTTGGGCAGGGTGTAGGCCATGATGCATCTCCTGATAGCGAGGGCACCCGACGGCGTCGTCGGGCGGTGCGCGTTGAATGATGGGGACAGACCGCCAGATTACCAAGGGGGATGTAAAGGAAATTGCGTCCTGCGGGTGATTGCATTGGCAATTGTTACGCAGCAGTGACGCGGCCACCGCTCCTCATGCACGATGCAGCGCGCAGGCGCTACAGTGCACGCACTTCCCTCGCCCGCCACGGCCCATGCGCAATCCCCGGCTGTTGATCACCGCCATCGCCCTGCTGCTGCTTGGGCTGGTCGCCAACCATTTCCTGCAGCGGCCGCCGGCACCGCAGTTCGCGCCGGACCTGCAGGGCGCCAGCAACCGCAACGCGCCCGCCGTGCGCGCCGCCGGCAGCGACCGCAGTGATGGCCTGCCCGGCTTCCTGCCTGCCGAGGCGCGGCAGACCATCGCCCTCATCCAGCGCGGCGGCCCCTTCCCGCACCGCCAGGACGGCACCACCTTCGGCAACCGCGAGCAGCGCCTGCCGCAGCGGCCGCGCGGTTACTACCGTGAGTACACGGTCGATACGCCCGGTGCCTCCAACCGCGGCGCGCGCCGCATCATCACCGGCGGCGACCCGCCGCAGGCGTGGTACTACACCGACGATCACTACGATTCATTCCGCAGCTTCACCGTACCGGCCCCGGGAGAACGCCCATGAGCCACGACGATTTCGGCCTCGGCCTGCATGACATCAACAACGCTGGCGTCTATGCCATTGATACCGGCGACATCAGCGACCTGGCGGCGGCCATGCGCGATGCCTCTCTGAAGGTGATCCGCATCGACCTGCACGGCGTGACCGACAAGCGCACCCTGCTGGCGCGGCTGGCCGCGCAGCTGGATTTCCCAGCCGGCTTCGGCGGCAACTGGGATGCACTGGCCGACAACCTGCGCGACCTGCAGTGGCTGCCGGCACCGGGCTACGCCCTGTTCCTGGCCGATGTGGATGCGCTGCGCGCGGGCGCGGCGAAGGACTTCGACACGCTGCTGGACGTGATGGACGAAGCCAGCCGCGACTGGGTCGGGCGCGACGTGCCGTTCTGGGTGTTCCTCTCGCAGAGCGAGTGAGGACCTGATCCACGCATGGCGTGGATCTACTGGTAGCGCCGGGCCACGCCCGGCGAGCGCGCAGCGCGGCATGCGGCGGACAGTCCGCAGTTACCGGCTGCCGTTATCTTCCTGGAGTTCTTTCTTGAACGGGATGTCCGGTGGCGGTCGTGCCACCGCCGGCTGGTCCTGCATGTTCGGGTCGCTCAGGCCACAGCCACCACCGGCCTGCAGGATCGAGATCACGCAGGAGATCTTCGTGCTGGTACCCGGCAACGGAATCTCCATCGCCTTGACGCCCTTGCGCACCCATTCGGCCAGCAGCGATTCCTGCGGCACCCAGTACTTGTCGAACGAGGTCGGCGTGTAGTCGTACGGCGGCCGCTTCAGCCAGCGGCCCGACTCGGCGATGCGTTCCTTGGTCCAGCCATCGTTGGCCCCACCCGGCGCGCCGCGCTCGGCAGCACCCTTGCCTTCCTGGCCGGGCACCTTGACGCTGCCGTCGGCATTGAACAGCCCCTGCCCCGCGCCCTGCGAGCTGGCCTGCGCCGCACCGCTGCGCGCACCGTCGCGGTTGCGATCCGAGGCACCCCAGTCGTCGCCCTTGGCCGGCGTGGCCCAGTTGCCCGGCGTCGGCGCGGGACGCGCACCGGCCTGTGCCGGCGTCGCCGCGCTGGCGGCCGGGCGTGATGCACTCGCGGTGGACGGACTGGCCGCGCTGCCCGCCGGTGCCGGCGCAGGTGTACTGCTGGCACCACTGGCGGGAGACGGCGCCGCGAACGGCGCGTTGGCCACGCTGCGTTCGCGCACCTGCACGTCACGGCCGGTCGGCGCGCGCACGCTGGGTTCGCGCCCAGGCACGGCCGCCATCCGCACCTGCGGGTCGACCACCGCCTGCACTTCGCGCTCGCGAACCTGCACCTCGCGCTGCTGCGGCAGGCGCACCTGCACCTCGGCGCTGCGCAGCGGTTGCGGCGCCACCGGTGCTTCCACCGTGGCGACCTCGCGCTCCTGTACCTGTACCTCGCGCACCGCAGGGGCAGGCACGGCCAGCTGCGGCGTGCGCACCTGCATCGGCACGGCAGGCGCCTGCACCGTCTGCACGCTGAGCTCGCGCACGGCGGGCGTGCTGTCACGCGGCACGATGTTCACTTCGGTGCGCGGCACGCTGACCGGCGGCACCACGAAATCGGTGGTCGCCTCGGCCACTGCGGTGGCCTGCACCGGTGTCGGCGGAGGCGCAGCCTGCGGTGCGGGCTCGCTCTGCGCCGGCGGTGGCGGCGTCACTGCGGCACTGCTCGCCTGGGCAGGTGCGGCTGCAGCAGGCGCGGCCGGTTGCGGACGCGGCGCGCTGGCCTCGCCCGCCGGCTGGCCACTGGCCACCGCACCGGCTTCGGCAGCAGCGGCCGCCTCGGCGCCGGGCTGGTCGCCGCCGCCTTCCTGCGCGCCGCGCCCGACAAATTCAATCTGCACGCGCTCGCCTTCGGCACCGGCGTCGTCCGGCGCGGTGGTGCGGATCACCGCCACCCACAGCAGCAACAGGAAGAACAGCAGGTGCAGCAGCGCGCTGACCACCGCCGAGGTCCAGCGCATCCAGCGCTGGTCACGCGGGGCCGGTTCCCATCCCTGCCACAGCAGGCGCCGCGCCGCGCCCCACGGGCCCAAGGCCGGCAGCAGCCCGGGCCGTCCGGGCAATGGCCGTGGCAGCAGCACCGCGATCACATCGCTGGCATGGAACGGCCGCGCGATCGGTTTCAGCGAGCGCAGCCAGATCGCCCAGCCATACGGCAGGCGCGTGCGCTTTTCGAGGATGAGGGGGTGCTGCTGGCGCGCCAGCAGCAGATCGATCAGTTGCTCGGCTCTGGGCAGAGGCACGTGTTGGCGATCAGGCGGCGTTGCCGCGGGGGATGTACGGCGCGTGGCCGCTGTCATGGTCGGTCGCGTCGCGCACGGCGGTCACGCCCGGCACACGGCCCATCAGGGTCTTTTCGATGCCCTGCTTGAGCGTGACGTCGGCCATGCCACACCCTTGGCAGCCGCCGCCGAAGCGCAGCAGCACCACGCCATCGGCCGAGACTTCCTGCACGGCGACCTTGCCGCCATGCGAAGCGAGCTGCGGGTTGACTTCGTTTTCCACCACCCAGTGCACGCGCTCGACCAGCGAGGCGGCCTCGCCGGGCGCTTCGCCCTTGATGCGCGGGGCCTTGATGGTCAGCTGCTGGGTGCCGGCGGTGCCGGGAACGATGTCGATCTCGGCACCGTCGAGCCAGCCCACGCTGAGCGCGTCGACATAGAGGGTGAAGCCATCGCAGTCCACGGCCCACTCGTCACCGAGCAGGTCGCTGGGTTCGGCGAACTCCAGGCGGGCGTCTGCGCGCGGCGTGCCGGGATCGACGGCGCTCAGGCGCACGCCCATGCCGGGCACGCCCTCGCGTTCGATCAGCTTGCGGAAGTGGGTCTGGGCAGTGTCGGAGATCTGGATCATCAGGCTATTCTAGCCAAGTCAGCGCCGGTCGCTCATTCGGTTTATACACCGGCCGGCGCATTGTTCAGTCAATTCGAGGTGGAGGAACCCATGTCCGACCTGATTCCGCTGGCACAGGCGCGTTGCGTGCCGCGCAAGGGCAGCGACCACAAGCTGGGCGAAGCGCGCCTGGCCGAACTGCTGCCGCAGGTGCCGGGCTGGGAACTGGCCGAGGCCGGCCAGGCGCTGGTGCGCACGTTCCGCTTCAAGGATTACTACGCCACCATGGCCTTCGTGAACGCGCTGGCCTGGATCGCCCACCACGAGGACCACCACCCGGACCTGGGCGTGCACTACGACCGCGCCGTCGTGCGCTACTCCACCCACGACGTGGGCGGGCTGAGCGAGAACGACTTCATCTGCGCGGCCAAGACCTCGGCCCTGACGGAGCACGTGAAATGAATGTTCGACTGCTGAGCCTGTCCCTGCTCGCCGCCACCGGCCTGGCCGGCTGCGGTTCGTCCGAGCCGCCGGCACCGCCGGCCGCGCCGCCCACCGAGGTGGCCGCGGTGAAGACCCCGCCGCCGCAGTACCCGATGGAGCTGGCCTGCACCGGCGTGGGCGGCACCAGCACCTTCAAGGTCACCATCGGCACCGATGGCCGCCCCAGCGAGGTTCTGCTGCTGACCGGCGCCGGCAACCCGCAGCTGGATGACCTGGCCAAGACCGCCGTCCAGGCATGGGAGTTCAAGGCCGCCACCCGCAATGGCCAGGCCGTGCCCGCCACCATCCAGGTGCCGGTCAGCTTCAACCCGCCGCAGCCGAAGCCGGACCAGTGCTTCGCCGTTGAAGAGCGGATGCGCCGCGGCGGCTGAAGGCCGACGTAGCGACCAGGCCAGCCGACGCCCGCCTTGCCCCCGCCGCCCCGGCCTGACCCGGGGCGGCTGCTGAACGATCAGGAACGCGTCGGTAAATGCTGCAGATCTCCCCGGAAAACTTCTGGATCGCGCTCGCGGTCACCCTCGCCGCTGGCCTGGCGACGGCCATCGGCAGCCTGCTGGTCCTGTTCTCGCGCCGCCCGAGCCCGCGCCTGCTGGCGTTCGGCCTGGCGTTTGCCGGCGGCGCGATGGTGTATGTCTCGCTGTCGGAAATCCTGAACAAATCGATCGAATCGTTCGCCCTGGCCTACGGCGCGCGCGGCGGCTTCACCTGGGGAACCATCGCCTTCCTGCTGGGCGTGCTGGCGATCGTGGCCATCGACCATCTGATCCCGAACCCGCACGAGACGCTGGATTCGAAGGAACCGGCGTTCCGCGACAACAGCAAGGCCTACATCAAGCGCGTCGGCCTGCTGACGGCGGTGGCGATCACCGCGCACAACTTCCCGGAAGGCCTGGCCACCTTCTTCGCGACGGTGGAAAGCCCGTCGGTGGGCATGCCACTGGCCTTCGCCATCGCCATCCACAACATCCCCGAAGGCATCGCCATCGCGGTGCCGGTGTACTTCGCCACCCAGAGCAAGCTGCACGCCTTCATGGCCAGCCTGCTGTCGGGCCTGGCCGAGCCGGTGGGCGCGGTGCTCGGCTATTTCCTGCTGAAGGGCTCGCTGTCGCACGCCACGTTCGGCTGGGTGTTCGGGCTGATTGCCGGGGTGATGGTGTTCCTGGCGCTGGATGAGCTGCTGCCGGCGGCCAAGCGCTATGCCAAGGGCCACGAGACCGTGTACGGGCTGGTGGCGGGCATGGGCACGCTGGCGATCAGCCTGGTGCTGTTCAAGTGGTGAGTGGCCCCGAAAGGCGCATCCACGCGTGGCGTGGATCTACCGACCCCAGGTAGCGTCAGGCCATGCCCGGCAGTAGAGTCGAGCTTGCTCGACTGGCTTTCCGCGGCGCCCGGCCGAAGAGCAGTCGAGCACGGCTCGACTCTACAAGGACTGCTTACCCGAGGCGGTCGAGCGCTTCCACCAGCTCGTCGGCCAGCGGTGCGTTCAGCACGTACGGGGTCTTGCCGGCGTCCAGCGCGAACTCCAGCGAGGCCGCGTGCAGGAACAGGCGCTTCAGCCCGATCTGCTCACGAAGCCGCTTGTTGACTGCCGGATCGCCGTATTTGTCGTCACCGGCCACCGGATGACCCAGATGCTGGGCATGCACTCGGATCTGGTGGGTACGGCCGGTCTCGATGCGCACTTCGCAGTACGAATGGCCGCCCTTGCGCTCCAGCACCCGGAAGTGGCTGATCGATTCCTTGCCGATCGCGTTGACCTGCACGTGGCGCTCGCCGCCCTGGCGCAGGCCGACGTGCAGCGGCGCGTCGACCGTCATCACGCCGTCGGGCATGCGGCCGGCCAGCAGGGTCAGGTAGCGCTTGCGGATGCCGGCGCCGTGGTCTTCACGCAGCAGCGCCTGCAGCTCGCTCAGCGCCGAACGCTTCTTGGCCACGATCAGCAGGCCCGAGGTGTCGCGATCCAACCGGTGGACCAGCTCCAGGGTCTGCCCCGGGCGCAGGGCACGCAAGGTCTCGATGGCGCCGAAGCTGATGCCGCTGCCGCCGTGGCTGGCCACGCCGGTCGGCTTGTTCAGGGCCAGCAGGCGCGCATCTTCGAAGACGATGGCCTGCTCCAGCCGGCGCATGAAGGACTCGGGCGGACCCGCTTTGTCTCCTTCCTCGGTGAGACGAACCGGCGGCACACGCACCTCGTCGCCCGCCTCCAGCTTGCGTTCGGCCTTGGCGCGGCCGCCATTCACGCGGACCTGGCCGCTGCGCACCAGCTTGTAGACCAGGCTGCGCGGGGCGCCCTTGAGCTGGCCCAGCAGGAAATTGTCCAGGCGCTGGCCTGCACGGTCCTCGGGAACGGTGATCATGCGCACGGAAGGCTTGTCGCCAGCGGGCTTGGTGGGGTCTGAGGCAGTCATCTGGCTGTTTATTCTGTTACACTCGGGGGGCGAGATAAGGGATTGATTTTGTTGGAAGTTACTCAGGGCCAGAAGCCCAGCTTCCGACGAATCCGGCACAGTGCGCGACCACCGCCCGCGGGGCGGCCATGTTAGCGGCTCACCGGCCTTCCCGGCCATCGCCGGATGCCTGACACGCAACCGTGCTGAACATGTCCCGTGTGGCGCTCCAGCCTGGCTGACAGCTGCCTCCGGCCCTGTAACACCCCAAAACCAGAAAAGTGAAGCGCTCCCGCGGCCTGCCGTGGTGTCGTAGCGCTGGAAACCCAAGCCGCCCTCCCCGCGCATGCGCGAATGGGCGGTGAACCGTGTCCAGAGGCGAAACCCCATGGCGTTCCGCGCGGTAGCCGCTTGCGAGGAACGCAACAATGAAGCGAATGCTGATCAACGCCACGCAGGCCGAAGAGCTGCGTGTTGCCATCGTCGATGGCCAGTCGTTGTATGACATCGATATCGAGCAGCCGGCGAAGGAACAGAAGAAGTCCAACATCTACAAGGGCCGGATCTTCCGCATCGAGCCCTCGCTGGAAGCGGCCTTCGTCGAATACGGTGGTGGCCGCCATGGCTTCCTGCCGCTGAAGGAAATTTCCCGCGACTACTTCCAGGCCGGCGTCGACCACAACAAGGCCGGCATCCGCGAGCTGCTGAAGGAAGGCCAGGAAATCGTCGTCCAAGTGGACAAGGAAGAGCGTGGCAACAAGGGCGCCGCCCTGACCACGTTCATCTCCCTCGCCGGCCGTTACATGGTGCTGATGCCGAACTCGCCGAGCGCGGGCGGTGTCTCCCGTCGCATCGAAGGCGAAGACCGGGCCGCCCTGAAGGACGCCCTGGACAAGCTGAACATCCCCGACGACATGGGCGTGATCATCCGCACCGCCGGCGTCGGCCGCGATGCCGAAGAGCTGCAGTGGGATCTGGACTACCTGCTTAACGTCTGGCGCGCCATCGCCGAAGCTGCCCTGAGCAAGCCGGCCCCGTTCCTGATCTACCAGGAATCGCGCCTGATCGTGCGCGCCCTGCGTGACTACCTGCGCGCCGACATCGGCGAGATCCTGGTGGACACCGAGGAGATGTACGAGCACGCACGCGAGTTCATGCAGCAGGTGATGCCGCAGACCCTGCGCAAGCTCAAGCATTACAAGGACGACATCCCGCTGTTCAACCGCTTCCAGATCGAATCGCAGATCGAAGGCGCCTACGAGCGCAACGTGCGCCTGCCGTCGGGCGGCTCGATCGTGGTCGACCAGACCGAAGCGCTGACCGCCGTCGACGTCAACTCCTCGCGCGCCACCAAGGGCAGCGACATCGAGGACACCGCCTTCCAGACCAACCTGGAAGCGGCCGAGGAAGTGGCCCGCCAGCTGCGCCTGCGCGACCTGGGCGGCCTGGTGGTCATCGACTTCATCGACATGGCCTCCAACAAGCACCAGCGTGAAGTCGAGAACCGCCTGGCCAACGCGCTGAAGTACGACCGCGCGCGCGTCCAGGTCGGCCGCATCTCGCGCTTCGGCCTGCTCGAAATGAGCCGCCAGCGCCTGCGCCCGAGCCTGGGTGAATCCAGCCAGATCGTCTGCCCCCGTTGTGACGGCCACGGCCGCATGCGCAGCGTCGAGTCGCTGTCGCTGTCGATCATCCGCGTCGCCGAAGAGCATGCGATGAAGGAGAACACCGGGCAGGTGCTGGTCCAGGCCCCGGTGGAGATCGCCAATTACCTGCTGAACGAGAAGCGCAGCGCCCTGCGCGAGATCGAGCAGCGCCACGAAGCGCCGATCGTGATCGTCGCCGACGAGCAGCTGCACACCCCGCACTACAACGTGACCCGCCTGCGCGAGAACGAGCTGGGTGAAGACAGCAACAAGCCGAGCTACCAGCGTGGCACCCCGCGCAAGCTGCCGGTGCACGCCCTGACCAAGGGCCAGCTGAACATCCCGCCGCCGGCCGTGACCCAGGTCAAGCACACCGCACCGGCCCCGGTGCGTGCCGAAGCCGAACCGGTGGCCGCTCCGGCCCCGGCACCGGTCGCCGCTGCCCCGGCACCGGCCGCCAGTGGCGGCGTGGTTGGCTGGCTGAAGCGCATCTTCGGTGGCGAGTCCGCTCCGGCCCCCGCTCCGGCCCCGGCTGCCCGCCAGCCGCAGCAGGATGGCGGCCGCAAGGACCGCAACAGGGATCGCAACAAGGACCGCAAGGACCGTCGCGACGACAGCCGTGGCAACGGCGGCAACGGCGGCAACGGCAATGCGCAGCAGCAGAAGGACGGCGGCAACCGCAAGGACCGCGGTGAGCAGCGCAAGGACGGCCGCCAGGGCGGCAACAACAACGGCAATGCCCAGCAGCAGCCGCAGCAGGGCAAGCAGAAGGACGCCCAGCAGAAGGACGGCCAGCAGCCGCAGCAGCAGAAGCAGCCGCGCAACGAGCAGCAGGGCCAGAACCCGCAGCAGCAGCCGAAGCTGAAGCAGCCGAAGCAGCCGCGTCCGCAGCAGGACGGCGAGAAGCCGGCCGAGAAGCCGCAGCGCGCCGCCGCCGAAGCACCGGTCGATACCGCAACCGCGGCTGCCGCCGTGGCCGCGACCGTCGTCGCCGCCAACGCAGTGACCGCGCAGGAAGGCACTGCACCGGCCGCTCCGGTGGCACCGGCTGCACCGGTCGCCGCCGTGGTGGCGACTGATGCTGCACCGGTGGCCGATGCCAGCGTTGACGCAGGCACTGACGCCGACGCGGTTGCCGTGTCCGGCGAAGATGCTGCGACCGATGCCGCAGGCGAACAGGCCGGCGAAGGCGCGACCCGCCGCCGTCGTGGCCGTCGCGGTGGCCGTCGTCGCCGCCGTGGTGGCGCCGAGAATGCCGCCGGTACCGATGCCCTGGGCGATGACCAGGACGACGGTGACGAAGCCGATGACAACGACAGCGCTGACCAGGCTGCCGACACTGCCGCCGAGGCCGCGCCGGTCGCCGCCGCGCAGCCGTCGCGCTCGCAGCCAGAATTCGATTTCGATGACGAAGTCGAGCCGGTGGCCGTGGAAGCTGAGAAGCCCGCCCGTGCACCGGTCGCCGTTGCCGCTGCCGCCCCGGTGGTTGCCGTGAGCAGCGCCGTGGTCGAAGCAGTCGCTCCTTCGCAGGAAGCCGCAGCTCCGGCACCGGTCATCAAGGCCGAGCCGGCCCAGCAGCCGGTGCAGACCAGCATGCTGGACCAGATCGACGCTGCAACCCCGGCCCAGCCGGAAGCTCCGGTGGCCCCGGTGGCCGCGCCGGCACCGGTGGTCGTCGAAGCCGCTCCGGTGGTGGACGTGGCTCCGGTCGTCGAAGCCAAGCCGGTGATTGCTGAAGCTGCCCCGGTGGTTGAAGCCGCTCCGGTCGTGGCCGAGGTCGCTCCGGTTGTTGAAGCCGCTCCGGTGGTGGAAGCGAAGCCGGTCGTCGAGGCCGCCCCGGTGGTCGAAACCGCACCGGTCGTCGAGCAGCCGGCCGCGCCGGTGGCTGTGGAAGCCGCGCCGGTCGAAGCTGCCGCACCGGTGGCCGAAGCCGTGGTGACGCCGTCGATCGACCCGGTGGCCGATGGCCATGCCGATTCGGCCAGCCAGGCCGCGGATGCCCAGGCATCGGACGAAGACGAAGAAGCCACCAAGCGCACGCCGCCGGCAAACTGATCGTTCTTTGATCGCGTAAAACGAAACGGCGGGGATCGATGATCCCCGCCGTTTCTGTTTGTGCGTCTGCCGCCGCGTTGGTGGATGCCACCTTAATTCAATGCATGCGGACACGCCCGTGCCAATCAAGCTTGGCACCTGCCAGAGCGTGAAACCCTGCGGCGTCAGCGTGCCGGGGCGAACTGCAGGCGGGTCCAGACCCCGTAATGGTCCGACGCCCAGCGACCGCTGTCGTCGGGCTGGTCGAACAGAATCTTCGCTTCGCGCGCGACCATCCGGTCCTGCTGGAAGAAGATGTGGTCGATGCGCGACGGCGCCTGGTAATAGTGCCGGTTCAACGTACTCACACCGGCCAGATCGGTGTTCACGTGCACGCTGCCGTAGCTGTCGCCGTAGTGGCTGCGCAGCTCGCTCAGGTCGCCCGCATCCACCAGCGCGTTGAAGTCACCGGCAATCACCACCGGCGCACCGGCCGAGGTTTCGCTGATGTAACGCAGCAGGTCTTCCACCTGGCTGCGGCGGATGCCCTGGCCGCGCTCATCGCTGCGCTCGTTCAGATGCGTGGCATAGACGTTCACCGGCTGCCCATCCACGTCGATGCGCAGGTGGGCCACGGTGCGGTAGTCATCCAGCGGCTGCAGCAGGTGCTCGCCGTGGGCCAGGATCGGGCGCCGGGTCAGCAGGGCGTTGCCATAGCGCTTGGGCGCACCCACCGGATCGGTGGAAACGAAAACGTACTTGTAGCCGAGCTGGCTGGCCAGCCACTGTGCCTGGTTGCGCACGTTGCGGCGCTGGATCACTTCCTGCAGGGCGATGGCATCGGGCTGCAGGCGCTTGAGCTCAGCGACGATCGTGCGCCGCCGGGTCGGCCAGTCCTCGCGGTCATGGTGCAGGTTGAAGGTCACCATGCCCATGCCGGGCGCGGCCGATACCTCCGCAACGGCAGATTCACTCGACTGCTGCGCCATAACCAACCCCGGCAACGCCAATGCGATTGCCAGCCCCAGGGCGCGCAGTGCCACGCGCGCCCTCCCCTGCTTCAACGCCATGCTTACTGCCCCTTGCGTTCTGCGCGGCGCACCGCGCTTGGCACGTCGATCTCGATCCGCGCCGGCAGCTGGTGCACGCGCAGTTCGCGGTTGCTCCATTCGGCCGGCTCGCCATTGACGGTGGCCGCACCCGGTTCGCCGCTGTACGGCCACGGCAGCACGACGCCACCTGGCGGCGGCACCAGGCCCGGCTGCAGGTCCAGCACCAGATGCTTGTCACTGCGCTGCAGGCGGTAGTTCAGCTGGCCCTGCGGCGTGCGCAGGCCCTGTACGGCGATGCCATCCCCTTGGAACCAGGCGGTGGGAATGCCGGCAGCCAGCACCAGCGCCTCATCGGCGTCGCGGTTGTAGGCGAACATGTCCAGCGCCGAGCGGACGAAGTCAGACGCCACCCAGGCATGCGGCAGATCACCGACGAAGAACGGCTTGCGCGGCGTGCGCGAGACCACTTCGGCCCACTGGTTCCAGGCCTGCGGCGCGCGGTCCTTGAAGAAGAACTGGGTGGCCTGCCAGGCACGGTCGCGCCAGCCCAGGCGCACGAAGGCCGCCACGTTGCGCCACTCGTACGGCGTGTAATCCTTCCATTCGCGCTTGCCATCGCGGCGTGCGACGAACTCGGTCCAGTAGCGCTCGAAGGTCGCCTCCAGCGCTTCCTGCGGCAACCGACCCTGCTCACCACCCGGCGCCAGCGCGATGGTGGTGGAGGTGGCATCGAAGTCACCCAGCTCGGCCGAACCGGGCAGGTAATCGATCCTGTGCTGCTGCATGGCCGACAGCAGCGAGGCCTGCAGGTCGTCGCGGAACTGGTCGCGCGACTCGCTGATCTGCATGGCTTCGAGCTTGCCCAGCTGGGCGGCCACCTGCGCGGCATCCTTGTAGCCGCGCAGCGCCCAGAAGTTGTCCCAGTACGAGTGCATCGGCTTGGCCGAATAGCCTTCGTGGCTGATCGAGGCCGGCATCATCCCGTAGAAGGCCGGATTGCGCGCGCGGTTCTCTTCGGTGCGCTCGCTCGCGCGCAGCTGCTCCATGTAGCTGTAGGCGCCCTGCACATGCGGCCACATCAGCTCCAGGAAGGTGCCGTCGCCGGTGTAGCGCCAGTACTCGGCGATGTTGTAGATCAGCTCGCCGTGGCTGTCGTTCTCCGGCACCGGGTCGCTGCCGCGGGAATCGACGCAGCACGGCACCTTGCCGTTCTCGAACTGGAACGGCGCATACCAGGTCACGTAATCGCGCACGGCATCGCTGCGGCCCATGCGCAGCAGGCCTTCGGAAATCATCGCGCCATCGCGGATCCAGCTGCGCGCATACGAACGGGTGCCCGGCTGCAGGCGCGGGCCGACACGCGAGATCAGCATGTGCGCCACCGCGGTCCGCAGGGTCTCCACCAGCGGCTGGCCCGCTGCCGGCACCTGCAGGCTGACCACGCCCAGCTTGTCGCGCCACATCGCCGCGACCTGCTGCTGCGCCTTGGCCACGTCCAGCGCCTGCGGCTTCCAGCCGCCGGTCTGCGGCAGCACCACGGCCACCTCGCGGCTCTGCCCCGGTTCGAGCTTGATCGTGTACAGCAGGGCGCCAGAGGCCAGGCCCGTGGAATCCTTCACCGCCGTGGTCGCCGGGAACTTGCCCGAGGCCAGGTGCATCGCATCGAGCTTGCCATCGAACGTGGTGGCGAAGCGTGCGTCCGGAGCCTGCAGCGGGTAGATGCGCGGCTCGCCGTTCACCCGTACCAGCTGGTCGCCGACGTCCAGCGCTTCGATGCGGCTGAAGCCGCCGGTGGTGTTGAGGAACTGGGTCGGCGGGTTGACCTGCCAGGGGCGGATCGCCAGCGCCAGGGTGTATTCGTGGGCGACCTTGTCCGGGTTGCTCAGGCGGTAGCGGCCGATCAGCTGGGCGCGGTCGGGCGTGCCCTGCACGAAGCTGGTCACCGACAGGCCGGCCTTCTCATGCACCCAGTCGACCGTGGCGATGGGCAGGTAACGGTCCTGCAGCGACTGCGTGGCGGCCACGCTGGACCAGTCCAGCAGCTTGCCGTCCAGGCGGATGAACGGTTCGATGCTGAAGCTGCCCTTGGCCGGCTCCAGCGCACCATCCTCGCTGATGAGGGCCTGTTCCTGGCCGCCATCGAGGCCAAGCAGGGTCCAGTACGGCTGCTCGCCGACGTAGGCACGCGGCAGCGCACCGCGCGGCAGGTCGGCGGCGACCGAGGACAGGAAGGCATTGTGCGTGGCCGCGAACGCCAGCGGCTTCAGCGCGATATCGCGGATGCCGTAGCGCCAGTTCGGTCCGTCTTCCAGGTCGAAGCGCACGTAACGCGCATCGGTATCGGGCAGCGCCAGCCAGTCACGACCGCCACCGCCACCGGTGACCTCGCGCACGGTGCGCCAGTCACGGCCGTCCTCGGAGGTGCGCACGACGTAACGGGTCGCCTCCAGGTTGGGCAGCCAGTCGATCACCGCGCCGCCGATCTCGCGGCTCTTGTGCAGGTCCAGGCTGATGGTCTGCTGCTTGACCCCGCCGCTGACCCAGAACGTATCGCTCTTGCCGTCGATCATGCGGTCCTGCAGCGCGGTGGCCGTATCGGCGATCACCGACGGCATCAGCGCCGAATCGTCCTGCGGCGGCAGGCCCTGCAGGGTCAGCTTGTCGAAGCACACGGTGCCGCGGCCACCGACCTTGCTGTAGATGGTGAACTCGACCGCGGCGCTGCGCGCCATCTCCTTTTCGGCCGACGGGCCCCAGGCCTTGTCGATCTGCCGGCGGCGGTATTCCACCGGCGTCCAGGCCTTGTTGAAGCTGTAGCCGGGGCGGTTGACCCACCAGACGTTGTCGCCGCTGGCATCGATCAGCTTGAACTGCAGGTCGTTGCGCGGGGAATCACCGCGCAGCTGGAACCCGAACCGGTAATTGGCCGGGTATTCGATGTTCAGCGCGCGGCGGATGCCCACATAGCCGGAGACTTTGTGGAAGTCGTAGTCCAGGCACAGCGCGCGGCCGCCGCTGGCGCCGCTGACCGGCCGCAGCGAACCGCTGACCTGGTCGGACAGCACCAGCTTCCACGCGCTGATGTCGTCGAAGTCATCCAGCACCTTGGGCGCCGGCAGCGCCGGTGGTGCGGCGATCGCCAGGGAGGTCCACAACAGGCCCAATCCAACGGCGATCGCTCGCTTCATCCCTTGACGCTCCCCAGCAACAGACCTTGGATGTAGTACCGCTGCAGGACCAGGAACAGGGCCAGCACCGGAACCACGGTGACCACCGCGCCGGCCATCATCATTTCCACGTCCATGATGTGCTCGCGCGAGAGGGTGGCCAGCGCCACCGGCAGAGTGTAGTGCTCCTGGTCGGTCAAGACGATCAGCGGCCACATGAAATCGTTCCACGCGCCCATGAACGTAAAGATCGCCAGGGTCACCAGCACCGGCTTGAGCATCGGCAGCACGATCTGGAAGAAGATGCGCAGCTCCCCTGCCCCGTCGATGCGGGCCGCCTCCAGCAGCTCGTCCGGGATGGAACGGGCGTACTGGCGCACCAGGAAGATGCCGAACACGCTGGCCAGCGCCGGCACGATCACGCCGCCGAAGCTGTTGACCAGGCCCAGCTGCTTCATCAGCAGGAACAGCGGCAGCATCGCCACCTGCGCCGGGATCACCAGCGCAGCCATCAGCACCTGGAACAGGCGCTCGCGGCCGACGAAGTTCAGCTTGGCGAACGCGTAGCCGGCCATGGTGTTGAGCAGCAGCGAACCGAAGGTGATCGCCACCGACACCAGCAGGCTGTTGGCGAAGTTGCCGCCCATGCCGGTGCGCGCGAACAGCTCGGTGTAGTTGTGGGTGGTGACGTGCGAGGGCAGCAGCGGAGGCGGGAAATGGGTCGCCTCACCCTGCGGCATGAACGACACCGAGAGCATCCACAACAGCGGAGCAAGGCTGACCAGGGCCAGCACCAGCAACGCGCCATTGATCATCCACGGGTGCCAGCGCGACTGGCCGATCTCACGACTCATACCAACTGCCTCTTGCGGCCGAAACGCAGCATCACGGTGGTCACCGCCAGGATGATCAGGAACAGCAGGAACGCCACGGCAGAGGCGCGTCCCAGGTTCCACCACTTGAAGCCTTCCTCGAACATGAAATACAGCACGCTGACGGTGCTCTGCAGTGGGTCGCCGCGGGTCATGACGTACGGTTCGGCGAACAGCTGGAAGTAGCCGGACACGGTAATGACGCCGACCACCAGCAGCACCGGGCCGAGCATCGGCAGGGTGATGTGCAGGAACTGCTTCCAGCGCGAGGCGCCGTCGATGCGCGCGGCCTCGTACAGGTCATGCGGGATGGCCTGCAGGCCAGCCAGGAAGATCACCATGTTGTAGCCGAAGTTCTTCCACACGGCGAACAGCATGATGGTGGGCATCGCCCAGTTGGGGTCGCCCAGCCAGTCGATCGGGCTGATGCCGATGTGGCCCAGGCCGTAGTTCACCAGGCCATAGCTGGTATGGAACAGGTAGCGCCAGATCACCGCCACCGCCACCAGGGTGGTCACCACCGGGGCGAACAGCGCGGTGCGGAACAGCGCCTTGAAGCGGGCGGCCGGCGCATTGAGCAGCATTGCCGCGCCCAGCGACACGCTGATCGACAGCGGGACGCCGATCACCACGAAATACGTGGTGTTCCACAGCGATTTCCAGAACATCGGCGTCTGCAGCAGGTCGATGTAGTTGCCCAGCCCGACGAAGCGCAGGTTGGCGCCGTCAGCCAGCGCGTACAGGTCGAAGTCGGTCACGCTCAGAGCGAGCGCCGAGGCGACCGGCAGGCCGAAGAACACGCCCAGCACGATCAGCGAGGGGCCGGCGAAGATCCAGCCGGCGAGGGACGAACGTTTCATTGCGGGCTCCCGGCCGCGACTGCACTGGTCGAGCCCGAAGGGGCATCGCTGCGCTGCAGGCGTTGTTGTTCATGCATCCAGCGGCGCTTGGCCAGCACCTTGTCCACGCGCTGGTCCAGCTCTTCCACGGCCTTGTCCTGCGGCATGCCGCCACGCACCACCTTTTCGGTGACGATGCGCATTTCCTGCACGATCCGCTCCCACTCGAGCACCTTCGGCGTCGGCTTGACGCGCTCCAGCTGGTCACGGAACGCGGCGGCCAGCGGATCGTTGGCCAGCGACGGGGCGTTCCAGGTGCTGCGACGCGGCGGCAGGTCACCGATGATGGAATGGAAACGGGCCTGGATTTCCGGGCGCGACAGGAACTCGATCAGCTTCCAAGACGCTTCCTTCTGCTGCGACTTGCGGAAGATCACCAGGCTGGTGCCACCGGCGATGCCGGCGCCCGGACCGTCCGGGCCCGGCAGGGCGGCGGTGCCCCACTTCCCTTCCAGTTCCTTGGGCTGCAGCTTCTTGAACTCGCGGATGTTCCAGGGGCCGGAGATGTAGAACACGTTGAAGCCGCGGAAGAATTCATCCCAGACGTTGGAGATCTGCGTCTCGGACATCTTCGGCGCCCAGCCCTGCTCGAACATGTTGCCGTAGAAGGCCAGGGTGCGACGGAAGCCGGGGCTGGAGAAGTTGCCGCGGGTGTCGTCGTCGCGCAGCAGCGGATCGGGCTGCTGCAGGGCCAGCGACAGCTGCTGCTCGAACTCGTTGATCGGCATCAGCACCGCATAGCGGTTCGGGCCCTGCATCTTCTTGATCGCGGCCATCTGCTCGTCCCACTCCGCCCAGGTACGCGGCGGATGGTCGAAGCCGGCCTGCGCCAGCAGGTCCTTGCGGTAGTAGATCAGGCGGGTATCGACGTACCACGGCACGCCCACCAGCTCGCCGTGGATCACGTTGGTATCCCAGATGCCCTGGAAATAATCCTGCGGATCGACGACGGACGAGTGCTGCACGAACGGCTGCAGCGGGGTCAGCGCGTTGAGCTCGGCGAACTCGGGCACCCAGGTGTTGCCGAGCTGGCAGACATCGGGCAGGCCGTCGGCGGCGAACGCGGTCAGCAGTTTCTCGTGTGCGGCCGTCCAGGGAATGTTCTGCACATCCACCTTGATGCCGGGGTTCTCGGCCTCGAATTCGTGGATGAGTTCGCTGACCACTTCGGCCTCGCGGCCCATGGCCCAGAAGCGGACCGTGGTGGTGCCCTGCTCGGTGCGCGCGCAGCCGGCCATGGCCAGTGCGGCCATCGCAGGCAGGGCCCAGCGTCGCAGGCGGTCAATCCAGTCGTGCACCTTGTTACTTCCCCTGGCCTGTGTTGCGGTTGGCATTGTTCTTCTGTTCCTGCGCGGCAGCCGCGCGTGATTCTGCGATACCGACCGCGCGTGCGGCCGCGGCCTTCTCATCCTTCTCCAGCACCAGCGGCTGGAACGACCCTTCCGGGGCCAGCCAGCCACCGCTGAAACCGGCCCGTTCCAGGCCCTTGCGGATGTAGGGATTCTTCTTCATCACTTCCCAGACGAAGTCGTTGCGGTAGTTGGCGATCATCGTCAGGATCGGGCCCTGGTCGATGGCGATGTAATCGCTGGCCACCCAGCCGCGGTCCGGCACCATGCGGCCGGTCTTGATCGGGATGTCGTAGTTGAAGCTCGGGTTGAACGAATCCAGGAAGCCGTAGCTGGAATAGATGTAGTCGCCGTAGCGCTTGTGCATCTCCAGCGTGGCCGGGATCACTTCCTCGGGCGCGAACACGATCGAGGAGATCGCCGCGGTCGGGGCGATGGTGCCGTCATCGAAGTTCTCGCGCAGGCCGGCGCCGCGCGAGGAGTAATGGCGGAACTGGCGCTGCTCGCCACGGTATTCCTGGGTGGTGTTCTGCGGGCCATCGCTGGCGGTCAGGCCCCACACGTTCTCGCCGTAGTCCTTCCACTGCATCGGGTTGGCGATGGCGTACTCGCGGTGCGCCAGCGCGGCCGAGCGGCTGTTGAGGAAGTAGGTGCTGCCACGCTCGCGCATGTAGGCATCCTGGATGTCGCGGAAGTCGATCCAGACATGGCTGTACTGGTGGCCGAACAGCGGGCCGAAGGACAGGTATTCCTGGCCCTGGTAGACGCCCCAGTCGTTGTCATAGGTGCGCGTCCACACCGTCCACGCATCCGGGCTGACCGGGTGGCTGGGCGAGCCCAGGGCGAGGATGTAGACCATCATCGCCTCGTTGTAGCCCATCCAGTCGTGGTCGATGAAGCCGCTCTCGGGGAACCAGCCCATCGAGATCAGCGGCGCACGCTGCTGCAGCCACGGCCAGTCGACCTGCTTGTACAGCTGGTCGGCGATCTGCCGGATCTCCTTCTCGCGCGAGTCCTCGCCGTCGTAGTACGACTGGGCGAACAGCACGCCCATCATCAGCAGCGCGGTATCCACCGAGGAAAGCTCGACCCAGCTGTCGTAGCGGCGGCCTTCCTGCATGTCCAGGAAGTGGTAATAGAAGCCCTTGTAGCCAGCCTTGCCGGTGCGCTGCGGGCCCATCGGCACGTCGCGGAAGAACTTCAGCGTGGTCAGGGTGCGGTCGATTGCCTGGTTGCGGCTGACCCAGCCGTTCTCGATCCCGATCGGGTACGCGGTCAGGGCGAAGCCGACCGAGGCGATGCTGGCGAACGGACGCGACGGGTAGCGGTCCGGCGTCAGGCCGTTGAGTTCGTTGGTGGTGTCCCAGAAGAACTGGAACGTGCGGCGCTCGATGTCATCGAACAGCGGCGGCAGTTCCGGCTTCATCGGCCGCGGCGGTGCGTCGGCCTCCAGCAGGATCACCGGCGGCTTGGGCTTGGCAGGCTCCTGCTGGGCCGGTTTGCAGGCGGCGATGGCCAGGGTCATCGCAGCGGCGGTCAACAGGTGGCGTGCCTGCATGGCGCGGTTCCTCCGGAGAGCTGATCGATGGGAAAGCATAACGTCCAATGGCCTGAAATCGTTTACAAACCGAACTCTTAAAAAACCACGAAACGTGGCCGGAGAACTGCTGCCATTGTCCAGTCCCCTGCCCCGTCATCGCAACGGTGCAGGGGGCTGGACAATGGACCGGCCCGGGGGCCGGCCATTGCCAGGTCCCGATGCCAGCGGCGGACCACTGGCATCGGGGTGTTGCGGTACATCACTGCTTAGAAGCGGAAGCCGACTTCGGCCTTGACCTGGCGCGGAGTACCGATGATGTCGCCGGTCTCGTTGTAGCTGGCCTGCAGCTTGCCGTTGGTCTTGATGTAGTTGTAGGTGGAGAAGTTGTCGAAGTTGAACACGTTGATGATGTCGATACGCGCGTACATCTCGGTGTCGCCCGGCATCTTGAACGTCTTCGTCGCCTGCAGGTCGACCGAACGGTAGCCGAAGATCTTGCCGCCCAGCAGGAACTTGCCGTTGGCGTTCGGCACGGCAGCCTGCGGGGTCGGCAGGTTGTAGCCACTGGCCTGCGGGATCGGGTACCAGTCGTTGACGGCGGTCGGGGTGGCCAGGGTGATCTTGCCACCGAAGGTGATGCCCCAGAAGCCAGCGTACGAACCGGTCACCACCAGGCGGTGACGCGGTGCACCGTTGGAACGGATGGTCGGGTAATCCTCGATCAGGCCGCGGTCGAAGGCGTACTTCTCATTGATGTCGCGGTTGTGGCGCGCGGTCGTCCAGGTGTAGGCGATCGAGGTACCCCAGCCGCTTTCCTTGGTGAACGGCTTCTGCGCCGACAGCAGGACCTGGGTCGCACGGGTCTTGATGCCCTGCTGGCCGATGATCAGGCTGCCGAAGCCCGGCACGTTGCAGCTCCAGGCCTGGCTCAGGCCCGGTTCGGTGCCGCCGCACAGGCGCGGGTCATCGAAGAACTGGCCGGTCGGGTAACGGTTGCCCAGGGTGAAGGCGAAGCCGTCGTAGCTCAACGTGCGGGCGATGGTGGCGTCGGTCAGCCAGTCACCGATCTGGTTGCTCATGCCCAGGCTGAACTGATCCGAGTACGGGGCCTTCAGGTTGTTGTTGAGCAGGTCGACTTCCAGGCCGGCATTGCTGGTCGAACCGACCAGGGCCTGCAGGTTGCCGATGCCGTTGAGCAGGTTCGGGTTCCAGTCATAGCAGGCGGCCTGGCCGTTGATGCAGGTGCCGGTAGCCGGGTTGCGGAAGTAGATGGTCGGCTGCGGCAGGGCCAGCTTGGTGGTTTCCAGCTGCAGGTTGTCGAACAGGTCGCGGTCGTACGAACGGCCGGCACCACCGTGGATCACGTGCTGCTCGTCGGCGTTGATGTCATACGAGAAGCCCAGGCGCGGCTGCCAGGCATCCTTGAACGCCTTGCGGTTGTGGCCGTTGCTGATGTAGTTGCTGATGTCCAGGCCGCCCAGCGCCAGCGAATCGGCGTAGGTCTGGCCGGCGGGGGCGCGCGGGTCCTGCGAGTAGATCGCATCGACCACGGCCTGCGGAGTCACGAAGTCCAGGTACGCCGGGGTCTTTTCATAATCCCAGCGCAGGCCGAGGTTGACCTGCAGGTGGTCGTTGACCTGCCAGTCGTCCTGGATGAACACGCCGTACTGCTTGGACTTCGAACGCACTTCACCGGACACGCCGTCCACGCCGGTCACCGGCTTGACGAACTGCGCCTTGTAGGGGATGGAGTCCGGGAAGTCCGGATCGCCCAGGCTGTAGGTGAAGGTCGGGTTGATCTGCGCCGCATCGGAGGCGTACAGGTCGATGGCCTTGTACTTCACGCCCATCTTGATGGTGTGGTCGCCAGCCCACTGGATGCCGTCCAGGGTCAGGTTGTCTTCGATCGACCAGCCCTTCTGGCCCTTCACCTGCGAATCCAGTGCCGAGGCGCCACCGATCTTCACCACGGTGCGGTCTTCAGTGCCGTCCGGTGCGGTGTAGGTGATGCCGTTGGCCAGGGTCAGCGGGGTCGGGTTGTTGAACGAATCTTCGTGGGTGACCATCATTTCGTTGTAGAAACGCTCGCCGCTGTGGTTCCAGCGCAGGGCGTAACGACGGTCGGTGTTGACCACTTCACGGCCGGCTTCCGGCGAGGTCTGGCCACTGAACTGCGACTGGGTTTCGTCGCGGTCCTGGAAGGTCAGCTCGATGCGGTCGTTGTCGGTCGGCTCGAAGTCGACCTTACCGAAGATCAGGTCCTGCTGGAACGGCTGGCTGGCCGGGCCGAGGCCCGCGGCACCGGCGGCCGGCAGCAGGCTGGCAGCGCTGGTGACGGCGCCGTCGGGCGCGATGGTGACCGGCAGGTCGAAGCGCTTGGCTTCGTAGGTCACGAAGAAGTGCGCCTTGTCCTGGATGATCGGGCCGCCCAGGGCGAAGCCGTATTCCTTCTCGGCCGAGACCATCTTGTCCTTGCCGCCCTGGCGCTCGGCCGGGGTCTTGGCGCGCATGTCTTCGTCGGTGTAGCGGTAGAACGCCTCACCCTTGAATTCATTGGTACCGGACTTGGTCGCAGCGGTCACTGCCGCGCTCGACACCTGGCCGTATTCGGCCTTGTAGTTGCCGCTGATGACCTTGTATTCGCCGATCGCCAGCTGCGGGAACGGGTTGCCGGCGCTGCCGGACTGGCCGGCCACGCCGCCGCCCTTGACGTAGCTCTTCTGGCCCACGCCATCGATGTAGACGTTGGTGCCGTCGGAGTTGGTCGCACCGCCGCGCAGCGAGGTGTTGCCCTTGGCATCACGGGTGAAGATCAGGCCCGGCACCGCGTCGGCGAACTCCAGGAAGTTGCGCGACACCTGCGGGGTGGTCTGGATCTGCTGCAGGCTGACGGTCTTGCCGACTTCGGAGGTGCGCACTTCCTGCAGCAGGGTCGGCGCAACGACGTTGACGGTGTCCAGGTTGGTCGCGGCGCTGCCACCCGACGTACCGCCGGCGGCGGCCTCGCTGAAGTTCAGCGTGGAGGTCGAGGCGACGGTGACGGTGACCTTCTGGGTCTGGCCGTTGGCAGCCACGTCATAGGTGCCCGGATCCAGGCCCATCAGCGAATAGGTGCCATCGGCGCGCACGGTGCCACGACGGACGGTGCCGGTGGCAACGTTGGTCGCGGTGACTTCCGAACCGGCCTGGGCGCCGGCCACCTGGCCGCGCAGGCTGGCGTTGGCCGACTGCGCCATGACGTTCGGGGCGGCAGCCAGCATCAGGCAGCTGACCAGTGCGGTGCTCAGCAGCCGGCGGGCCGGCATGCGGATCGTGGAATGCATCATCAACTCAATCTCCGGGTGGCGGTATCCGCGGATGCGGTACCTGCGATCAATCAAAAGAAGGAACGCCTCTGGCTTCAATGGCCCGATGGCGGAGTGGTGGAATCGCGAACGATGAGGCGGGGAACAAGCGTCTGCTTGTCACCTGCCCCTTCGGGGGTGTTGCCGTCCATCAACTGCATCAGACGCGTCATCGCCCTATCGCCCAACTCGGCGATACTGACCTGCATGGTGGTCAACGATGGGTGTACAAACCGCGCCAGTGGAATGTCATCGAAACCCGCCAGGGCGACATCGGTGGGCACGTGGATGCCTGCCTGCGCGAAGGCATACAGGCAACCCAGGGCCATCATGTCGTTGGCGGCGAACACGGCATCGGGCAGCGCGCCGGCTGCCAGCATCTCCTGACCGGCGCGATGGCCGGAAGCTTCGTCGAAATCACCGGGCAACTCGATGCCTTCGGCGCCGTTGCCAAAAGCCGCCAGCGCGTCGCGGAAGCCACGCAGGCGCTCGCGCGCGTCGAAGTTGAGGTCCGGGCCAGAAATGAACGCGATGCGGCGGTGGCCGGCATCGAGCAGGTGGCGGGTCATGGCCATCGCACCGGCGTGATCGTCGATGCTCAGGACCGGGTGATCCTGCCCCGGCAGATAGGTGTTGATCAGGACCGTGGGCAGCGACTGCGGCAGGTTGTCGGTGAGGAAGCCGGGGCTCTCGGCATAGGGCGAGAGCACCAGCAGGCCATCGACGCGGCCGCGCATGGCACGCAGGGCGGCGCCCTGCTGTACCTGGTCGCCGTGGTAGCTGGACACCAGCAGGTGCTGGCGACGGTTGCGGGCAACGTTGTCGATGCCGCGCATCAGCTCGGAGAAGAATTCGCCGTACAGGTCAGGCAGCACCACGCCCACCGTATTGGTACGGCGGCTGCTCAGGCTGCGTGCGGCGGCGTGCGGGGTGTAACGCAGCCTCGCGGCGACCTCCAGCACAAGCTGGCGGACCGGTTCGGCGACATTCTCATGCCCGTTCAGCGCGCGGGAAACCGTGGCCACGGAGACCCGGGCTTCTCGTGCGACGTCTTTGATTGTTATGGCTGCCTTGTTCACGAAGCCGCCCTCCACGGCTTGGACCTACCAGCTTGGCGCGGAATGTAAGCGTTTCCATCTGCGCTTGTAAACACTCCGTTAGACGAATGTCCCCAGATGGACACAGAAATCTGACGTGGACAGGTCTGTTCCTGGACCTGGCAGGACTTTGCGGGACAGGCCATCAGCCCTGCTCGGACAGGGTGTATGCGCGGATGGACAGCGCATGGATATCGGTCTCCATCAGCCCGCCCAGCGCGGCATACACGGCGCGATGGCGCGCCAACGGGGCCATGCCGGCGAACTGTTCACTGACCACCAGCACGTTGAAATGGCCGCGTCCGTCGCGCGCTCCGGCATGGCCGGCATGGCGATGGCTGTCATCTTCGATCTCCAGCGTGCTCGGCGCCAGCGCCTGCTGCAATGCAACACGTATTAGATCGATGCGCTGCGCGCTCATGGCAGCACCTTGCGGAACGGCCGGACCTCGACGCGGGTGTAGACGCCCGCGGCCACATACGGGTCGGCATCGGCCCACTCGCGGGCCTGCGCGAGAGACTCGAACGCGGCAATCACCACCGAACCACTGAAGCCAGCGGGACCCGGATCCTCGCTGTCGATCGCCGGGCACGGCCCGGCCAGCAGCAGGCGTCCCTCGTCGCGCAGCGCGTGCAGCCGCGCCAGATGCTCGGGCCGGGCCTGCAGCCGCTGCGCCAGCACATCCTGGCCGTCGTAACCTTCAATCACATAGAACACGGGCATTCCTCGTTCATGTTGCGGTGCGTCGATTCTAGCCAATGGGCCGCCGATACCGGCCCGGCTGGACACTGGCCAGCCAAAGCCGTACCCTAGACACCATTGCACGTGGCGTGATGCAGCAGCCCGTCGGTTTTTGCGGCCAACGCAGCCCCCGACGACCGTACCGCTGCTTCGAACCGGGCCAACCGGCCGGGCCACGTAGACGACCTCCCCGTAGTTCCGTCGCCGCCGTTTTCCTGCGGCGCGTCCTGCTGTTTGATATGTGTGGAATCGCGCCGATCCCGGCGTGTCTGGTGCCTGCGGCGCCGTGGCGAAGGCCCGGCAGAACCGGCACCGCGACTGGTCCGTTGCAATCCTATTGTCCATTAGATGACTTCCGAACTCGCGCTCGACGCGAACCCGCCAACCCGGCCGCCCGCCCCCCAGCAGCAGGAAATGCCGCTGGCCGTGGTGCATGGGCAACCGGTCCTGCAGATCCCGCAGGACCTGTACATCCCGCCGGATGCGCTGGAAGTCATCCTGGATGCCTTTGAAGGTCCGCTGGACCTGCTGCTGTACCTGATCCGCCGGCAGAACCTGGACGTGCTGGACATTCCCGTGGCCGAGATCACCCGGCAGTACGTGGAATACATCACCGTGATGCGCGAGCTGCGTTTCGAACTGGCCGCCGAGTACCTGGTGATGGCCGCCATCCTGGCCGAGGTGAAGTCGCGCATGCTGCTGCCGCGCCCGGTCAGTGAAGATGGCGACGAGGCCGACCCGCGCGCCGAGCTGGTGCGCCGGCTGCAGGAGTACGAACGTTTCAAGCAGGCCGCCGAGGATATCGACGCCCTGCCCCGCCAGGACCGCGACACCACGGTGGCGCACGCCTTCATGCCCGAGCGGGCGACGGTGAAGCTGCCGCCGCCGGTAGACCTGAAGGAAATGCTGCTGGCCCTGCACGACGTGCTCAAGCGCGCCGAGCTGTTCAGCGGCCACGCGATCAAGCGCGAGGCCCTGAGCGTGCGCCAGCGCATGGGTGAAGTGCTGGGTCGTCTGGAAGACGGCAGGTTCTACCGCTTTGAAGGGCTGTTCACCGCCGAAGAAGGCAAGCTGGGCGTGCTGGTCACGTTCCTGGCAGTGCTGGAACTGGCCAAGGAACAGCTGCTGGACCTGGTCCAGGAAGAGCCGCTGGCGCCGATCTACGTGAAGTCCCTGGCCGCCGGCAACACCAACGCCCCGCTGCAGTTCAGCAGCGAGTTCGACGACAACGACGCCGCCAATGAGAACGAGTGAGCGCTGACTGCCGATGGACCAGACGCTGATCAACCGCATTGTCGAAGGTGCCCTGCTGGCCTCCAGCCAGCCGCTCACCCTGGCCCAGCTGAAAGACCTGTTCCCGGAAGAGGAACCGGCACCGCCGGGCAGCATCGAACGTGCGCTGGAGCGCCTGCGCGAAGGCTGCGAAGGGCGTGGCGTGGAACTGGTCGAGGTCGCCTCCGGCTTCCGCTACCAGGTGACCGGCGAAGTGCACGGCTGGATCAGCCGGCTGTGGACCGAGCGCAAGACCCGTTACACCCGCGCCACCCTGGAAACCCTGGCGCTGATTGCCTACCGGCAGCCGATCACCCGCGGCGAGATCGAGCAGGTGCGCGGCGTGGCGGTCAGCAGCAACATCATCCAGGCACTGGAAGAGCGCGAATGGATCCGCGTGGTCGGCCACCGCGACGTGCCCGGCAAGCCGGCGCTGTTTGGCACCACCAAGGGCTTCCTGGACTATTTCGGCCTGAAGCGCCTGGACGAACTGCCGCCGCTGTCGGAACTGAAAGACCTGGGCGAGCTGGAACCGCAGCTGGCGCTGGACCGCGATGGTCCCGCCGTTGCCGGTGCCGCCGGCCCGGACATCAGCGCCGACCCCGACGCGGCCGCCAACGATGACGCCGGCCTGCAGGGCGGCGATGGCAACACCCCCGATTCCGCCGACGCAGCTGCTGCGCCGGCCACCGATGAGCAAGCACCTTCGCCCCTCGATGATGGGCACCCCGATTCCGCGCCGGGCGAGCGCGCGGTGCCAGTGAACGAACGCGAAGACAACGCCGTCGCGACGACGACCGTGGCTGTTGACCAAGCCGATTCCGAACCAGAGGCCGACCTCGAAACCGTCGGCCGGAGCAAAACTGATGAGTGACACCCCCCGTAACAAGCTCTCGCTGAAGCGCGAAGCCACCTCCGAACAGTTCAAGCTGGAAGAGCGCCTGCACAAGGTGCTGGCCCAGGCCGGCCTCGGCTCGCGCCGTGCGCTGGAACAGCGCATCGCCGAAGGCCTGGTCAAGGTCAACGGCGAAGTCGCGCAGACCGGCATGTCGGTCAAGAGCGGCGACAAGATCGAGCTGGATGGCCGTGGCTTCGTCGCCACCGCCCTGGCCGAGCCGTCGCGCGTGCTGGTCTACAACAAGCCGGAAGGCGAAGTGACCACCCGCGAAGATCCCGAAGGCCGCCCGACCGTGTTCGAATCCCTGCCGCCGCTGAAGGGCGCGCGCTGGATCGCCATCGGCCGCCTGGACATCAACACCACCGGCCTGCTGCTGGCCACCACCGACGGTGAACTGGCCAACGCCATGATGCACCCGTCGTTCGAGGTCGAGCGCGAGTACGTGGTGCGCGTGCGCGCCCCGGAAGGCGAAGAGAAGGTCTCCGACGCCATCGTCGACCGCCTCGCCCGTGGCGTGGCGCTGGAAGACGGCCCGGCCAAGTTCGACGAGATCGAACGCATCGGCGGCACCGATTCGCACGACTGGTTCCGCGTCGTGGTGAAGGAAGGCCGCAACCGCGAAGTGCGCCGCCTGTGGGAATCGCAGGGCTGCCAGGTCAGCCGCCTGAAGCGCACCCGCTACGGCAAGGTCAGCCTGCCGCGCGAACTGGTGCGTGGCCATTCGGTCGAACTGCCCACCGCCCAGGTCGAAGCCCTGCGCGCGCAGCTGAAGCTGGAAGAAGGCGCGCCGTCGGCACTGACCCTGCAGCCGGTGATCGGCCAGCGTCGCGCCGCCAAGACCACCGTGCGCGTGCGCGAAGGCGGTCGTGGCAATGCCTACGTCAACGGCCACAGCACCGCCGATGAAGGTCGCGAACTGCGTCGCTTCGACAACGTGCGCGAAGACCGCGGCCGTGGTCGCGGCGGCAAGGGTGGCGGCTTCAAGGGCGGCCTGACCGTCAGCGGCGAAGCAGCCGCCAAGCAGTCGCAGAAGCCGTTCAAGCAGCGCGCGCCGAAGAATGACCGTTCGCTGCCGGAAGGCAACCCGGCCGCATTCCGTACCTGGTACGTGCCGGACGGTGTCAGCACCGGCCCGAGCGGCCACCGCAACGCCGGTCCGGGCGCACGTGGCCCGGGTGCCCGTGGTCCGGGCGCTGGCGCGGGCGGCCAGGGCCGTCCGTACGGCAAGCCGAAGGGTCCGGGCGCCGGTGCAGGTGGCGGCCAGGGTCGCGGCGGCTTCGGCGGCGAAGGCCGTGGTGGCGCCGGTGGCGGCCAGGGTCGTCCGGCCGGTGCGGGCAACCGCTCGCAGGGCCAGGGCAACAAGCACCCGTACGGCCATCCGGGCAACGCCCCGAGCTTCCCGTCCGACCACGCCAATCCGGGCTTCAACCCGTACGGCAGCGCGCGTCCGGCCGGCAACGGTCGTCCGGGCGGCAATCGCGGTCCGGGCGGCAACCGTGGCCCGGGTGGTCCCGGTGGCAACCGTGGTCCCGGCGGCCCGGGTGGCAACCGTGGCCCGGGTGGCCCCGGCGGCAACCGCGGTCCGGGCGGCCCGCGTCGCAGCGGCCCGCGCGGCGGCTGATCGCTGACACGTCTGAAATGAAAAACCCCGGCTCCGGCCGGGGTTTTTCTTTATCGGGTGGAACGAATCCCTAGTAGATCCACGCCATGCGTGGATGGACCGGGATCAGCGGCGGCTGATGGTGAAGGCGGTGCCGTCCACGCCCAGGTCCCAGCCCTTGCCGGTGCCGGACAGGGCCAGCGAGACATCGCCCTTGGTCATCACCTGCGCGTTGCTGGATTTCACCGCGCCGGCGTGCGCACCCACCGAGGCATAGGTGCCGAGCAGTTCGTTGATGCCCACCGCACCGGTGAAGCTGCCGCGGCCGTTGGTGATCTTCGACTTGCCCACGGTCAGGCCACCGCCCTTGAGCTGGATGCGCACCGGCATGGTCGCGCCGTTGCTGCACTGGAGGGTGCCGTTGCCCGAGGCGGTCTTGTAGATCAGCGACCAGCCGGACAGGTTGTAGCGTAGCTGGCAGTCGAGGTTGCCACCGGCATGTGCCGCCGGGGCCAGAGAGGCTGCGGCCAGCGCCAGCAGCAGGACAAGGGGCTTGTTCATCGGCAGGACTTCCACTTCAGGTCGGACTGGCCGCGAATCTAGCAGCGCGCGCGTGCACGGTGGATGCAGGCGCGCGAGGCGGTGTGGCAAGCGTTCAGCCGCCACACCGGGGCCGGTCTCAGGCCCGTTCGTCCAGGTGGAACGCATCGGCATCGAGCATCGCCGGGAAGCGCGCGCGGTGCGCGGCCAGGGCCTCGGCCGAGATGGTGGTGGTGACCACCTGCTCGCGTTCGCGGATCTCCACCTGCGGCTGGCCGAGGAAGTCGATCACCGCGCTGTCGCCGGCGTAGTGCAGCTGGTTGCCGTCCACGCCGATGCGGTTGACCGCCGCCACGAAGCACAGGTTCTCGATTGCCCGTGCGCGCAGCAGGGTCTTCCACGCGTAGGCACGCGCCGACGGCCAGTTGGCCACGAAGATCTGCAGGTCGAAATCCATCTGCCCTGCCCGCTCCACGTTGTAGCGGTTGCGGCAGAACACCGGGAAACGCAGGTCGTAGCAGACCTGCGGATTGATCCGCCAGCCCTTCCATTCCACGCTCAGGCGATCGCGGCCAGCGGCGTAACGCTCGTGCTCGCCGCCGTAACGGAACAGGTGGCGCTTGTCGTAGTACTGCAGCGCGCCGTCCGGGGTGGCGAACAGCAGGCGGTTGTAGACGCCTTCGCCATCGCGCAGCTGCACGCTGCCGATCACCGCCGCGTCCAGCGCCTTCGCCTGTTCGCGCACCCAGGCCACGGTCGGGCCGTCCATGCCTTCGGCCTGGGCGATGGCCTCGTTGGAGAAGCCACTGGTGAACGTCTCCGGCAGGATCACCAGGTCGGTGCTGCCGGCCAGCGGCGCCAGCAGCGCGCCGTAGTACTCACGGTTGCCCGCCGGGTCATGCCAGCGGGTGTCGCCCTGGACGAGGGAAATGCGCAGGTCCTGCATGGTCGTCACGTCCTCAGAGCAGGCGCAGGCGTTCGATCGCCGCGTCCAGGGTCGCTTCGTTCTTGGCGAAGCACAGACGCACCAGGCGCTGGCCGACGGGCGCGGTCTCGTAGAACGGCGACAGCGGAATGGCGGTGACGCCCTTCTCGATGGTCAGCCACTTCACGAATTCGTGGTCGGGCAGATCGCTGATGGCCGAGTAGTCGACCAGCTGGAAGTAACCGCCCGGGACCGGCAGCGGCTTCAGGCGGGTGCCAGCCAGCTGCTCGCGGAAGCGGTCGCGCTTGGCCTGGTAGAACGCACCCAGTTCCAGGTGGTGCTCGGGCTCGTCGCGGATCATCGCGGCGAAGCCGTACTGGGCCGGGCCGAAGCTGGTGAAGGTGTTGTACTGGTGCACCTTGCGGAACTCGGCGGTCAGCAGCGGCGGCGCCACCGCGTAGCCGATCTTCCAGCCGGTGCAGTGGTAGGTCTTGCCGAAGCTGGAGATGACGAAGGTGCGCTCGCGCAGTTCCGGGTAGCGCAGCGCCGATTCGTGGCGGCGGCCGTCGTAGATGATGTGCTCGTACACCTCATCGGAGATCAGGTAGATCTGCGTGCCACGCAGCAGGTCGGCCAGCGCCTGCATGTCGGCCTCGTCCAGCATCGCACCCGACGGGTTGTGCGGGGTGTTGACCATCAGCATGCGGGTGCGCGGGGTGATCGCCGCACGCACGCGGTCCCAGTCCACGGCGAAGGTCTGCGGGTCCAGCGGCACGTGCACGGCGATGGCGCCGGCCAGCTCGATGGCCGGTTCATAGCAGTCGTAGGCCGGGTCCAGCACGATCACTTCCTCGCCGGCACGCACCACGGCGTGGATGGCGTTGAAGATCGCCTCGGTGGCGCCGCTGGTGACGGTGATCTCGGTGTCCGGGTCGATGGTGGCGCCGTACAGGTCCAGCGACTTCTGTGCGATGGCCTGGCGCAGCGGGGCCACGCCGGTCATCGGCGGGTACTGGTTCAGGCCGGCGGCCATGGCCTTGGTGGTTTCGTCGATCAGACGCTGCGGCGCGGAGAAATCCGGGAAACCCTGGCCCAGGTTGACCGCGCCGTGTTCGGCGGCGAGCTGGGACATCACGGTGAAGATCGTGGTACCGACCTTGGGCAGCTTGGTGGTGGGTTGCATCGGCCTGGGGGAATGGGGAGACAAGGACTGAAAGTGTACGAAATCCACGCCCTGCCCGTGGACTCAACCGGTAGCGCCGGGTCATATCCGGCGGCTGTTTGCATATTCCCTGCGGCCGCCGGGCATGGCCCGGCGCTACCGGGGCAGGTTTCATCGCTACAATTGCCGCCGCACTCCGGCACGAAGACCCCTGCCCCTTGAACACCCCAGCATTGCTGGCCGCCAGCGGCCTGAGCTTCTCCCGCAATGACGAACCCGTGTTCGGCCCGCTGGACTTCCACGTGGATGCCGGCGAGGCCCTGCTGGTGCAGGGCGGCAATGGTGCCGGCAAGACCACCCTGCTGCGCGTGCTGGCCGGCCTGGCCCGCCCCGGCGCCGGCCAGGTGCGCATCGACGGCAAGCAGGCCAGCAACACCGAACGCGCCCGCTATGTCGCCTACCTCAGCCACCTGCCGGCGCTGAAGCCGGACCTGGACACGCTGGAGAACCTGCACTTCCTCTGCGGCCTGCACGGCCGCCGGGCCAAGCAGATGCCCGGCAGCGCGCTGGCCATCGTCGGACTGGCCGGTTATGAGGACACCCTGGTGCGGCACCTGTCGGCCGGGCAGAAAAGGCGCCTGGCGCTGGCCCGCATCTGGCTGTCGCCGGCACCGCTGTGGCTGCTCGACGAACCCTACGCCAACCTCGATCTGGATGGCATCAACCTGGTCAACCGGATGATTTCGGCGCATCTGCGCGGCGGCGGTGCCGCCCTGGTCACCACCCACGGCGCCTATGCCGCACCGCCGGTGCGCACGCGCCTGCTCGAGCTGCGCGTGCCCGGGCAACCGGCCGCGACCGTGCCCGGAGGTGCCGCATGATCGCCCCGGGTACCGAACCGGGCCTGTGGCAGACCGCCCGCGCCCTGTTCTCGCGCGATCTGCGCCTGCTCTGGCGCCGCCGTGGCGATGCGCTGCAGCCGGTGCTGTTCGCCCTGCTGGTGGTGGTGCTGTTCGCGCTGGCGCAGGGCCGCGATCCGCAGCCGCTGGCGGCCACCGCCGGTGCCGTGCTGTGGCTGGCGGTACTGCTGGCCGGGCAGCTGGCGCTGGATTCGCTGTTCCGTTCCGATGCCGAGGATGGATCGCTGGAACAATGGCTGCTGGCGCCGGTGCCACTGGCCTGGCTGGTGCTGGTGCGCGTGCTGCTGCACTGGGCTACCACCGCGCTGCCGCTGATCGTGGTCAGCCCGCTGCTGGCGGAAATGCTGCATCTGCCACATGACCAACTGCCGATGTTGCTGGCATCGTTGCTGCTGGGAACACCGGTGCTGAGCCTGATCGGTGGCGTGGTCGCCGCGCTGACCGTGGGCATCCGGCGCTCTGGTATTCTCGTGGCGTTGCTGTCGTTGCCGCTGTACGTACCGGTGCTGGTGTTCGGTGCGGGCAGTCTGGCGGCGGCCAGCCGCGGGCAGGATCCGGTCGGTGCGCTGCTGATGCTGGGCGCCGGACTGGTGGTCGCCCTGCTGCTGGCACCGCTGGCGACGGCTGCGGCCATCCGTATTTCCCTGAGTTGAACGGGCAGAGAGCCAATCCACCCCTGCTGGATAGCCGTCACGCATGAATCCGATCGTCCGCTGGTTCCATCAACTCGGTTCGCCGCCCACCTTCGATCGTTTCGCTGCCCGCTGGTCGCGTGTGTTCTACATCGCCGCGCTGCCGGTGCTGCTGGTCGGCCTGTGGCAGGCCCTGCTGGTGGTGCCGCCGGAAGCACGCCAGCTGGACAGCTTCCGCATCCTCTACATCCACGTGCCCAGCGCCTGGATGAGCCTGTTCGTGTTCGCGCTGATGGCCCTCTACGCCGCCATCGCGCTGATCTGGCGCATCAAGATCTGCGAGATCCTGGCCATGGCCTGCGCGCCGATGGGCGCCGGCTTCACCCTCATCACCCTTCTCACCGGCAGCATCTGGGGCAAGGGCACCTGGGGCACCTGGTGGGACTGGGACCCGCGCATGACCAGCGAACTGGTCCTGCTGTTCCTGTACCTGGGGGTCATCGGCCTGTACCACGCCATCGAGGACCGTCGCAGCGCCGCGCGCGCGGCCGGCCTGCTGGCCATCGTCGGCGTCAGCCTGCTGCCGGTCATCCGCTATTCGGTGGACTGGTGGGGCGGCCTGCACCAGCGCCAGTCGATCAGCGTGTTCGGTGACTCGGCGATCAGCAGCGCGATGATCGCGCCGCTGTGGTGGATGGTGATCGGCACCAAGTTCTGGTTCGCCGGCTCGGTACTGGCCAAGGCACGCGCCGACAACCTCGACCGCGAGGCCGGCAAGGCCTGGGTCGGCGCGCGCGTGGAGGAGACCCCGCAATGACCCACCTGCCCTTCGTGATCGGCGCCTATGCGGTGTTCGTGCTGGTGCTGCTGGCCGATGCCATCGGTTCGTGGCTGCGCCTGCGCGCCGCGCGCCGCCAGGCGCAGTCGCGCCAGCAGCGGCAGCAGGCACGGCAGAGCGCGCAGCAGGCCGCGCCGGTGCTGTCGGCGGAGCTGGAGCGATGACCCCGGTGCAGCGCCGCCGCATGGCCTGGGTGCTGCTGGCGCTGCTCGCCTCCGGCCTGGCCACCGCACTGGTGGCGATGGCGCTGGAGCGCAACATCGCCTACCTCTACACGCCGTCGGAAGTGCTGCGCGGCGACGTCGATGCGCAGACCCGCTTCCGTCTTGGCGGCATGGTGGTCAAGGGCTCGTTCAACCGCCCGGTCGGCTCGCTCGATGCCCGCTTCGAGGTCACCGATGGCGACGCGCAGCTGGCCGTGCTGACCTCGCGCATCCTGCCGGACATGTTCGCCGAGGGCACCGCCGTGGTCGCCAGCGGGCGCCTGCAGGACGGCGTGTTCGTCGCCGATGAAGTGCTGGCCAAGCACGATGAGAAGTACGTGCCGAAGGAAGTGGCCGACAAGATGGGCGATGCCCATCGCAAGCACGACGTGCCGGTACCGGCCACCGAGGTGCGCTGAGTGTTGCCTGGAGTGCTGCCAGAGCTGGGCCAGATCCTGCTGCTGTGCGCGTTGCTGGCCTCGCTGCTGCAGGCCGGCCTGCCGCTGGTCGGCGCGCAGCGCGGCAACGACGCGTGGATGGCGGTGGCCCGACCGGCCGCCTTCGCCCAGCTGCTGCTGGTGGCCGGCGCGTTCGCGGTGCTGACCGCTGCCTTCGTACAGCAGGATTTCTCGGTGCGCTACGTGGCCGAGAATTCCAATTCACTGCTGCCGATGATCTACCGCTACTCGGCGGTCTGGGGCGCGCACGAAGGCTCGCTGCTGATGTGGGCGCTGGTGCTGGCGCTGTGGACCGGTGCGGTGGCGCTGTTCTCGCGGCACCTGCCCGCGCCGGTGCAGGCCCGCGTGCTGGCGGTGATGGGCGTGGTCAGCGTCGGCTTCCTCGCCTTCCTGATCTTCACCTCCAACCCGTTCCTGCGCCTGAACCCGGCGCCGCTGGAAGGCCGCGACCTCAACCCGCTGCTGCAGGACCCGGGCCTGATCATCCACCCGCCGATGCTGTACCTGGGCTACGTGGGCTTTGCCGTGCCGTTCGCCTTCGCCGTGGCCGCCCTGCTGGAAGGCCGCGTGGATGCGCGCTGGCTGCGCTGGACGCGCCCATGGACCAACGTGGCCTGGGGCTTCCTGACCCTGGGCATCGCGCTGGGCAGCTGGTGGGCCTATTACGAGCTGGGCTGGGGCGGCTGGTGGTTCTGGGACCCGGTGGAAAATGCCAGTTTCATGCCGTGGCTGGTCGGTGCGGCGCTGATCCACTCGCAGGCCGTCACTGAAAAGCGCGGCACCTTCGGCAGCTGGACCCTGCTGCTGGCCATCGCCGCCTTCGCGCTGTCGCTGCTGGGCACGTTCCTGGTGCGCTCGGGCGTGCTGACCAGCGTGCATTCGTTCGCCGCCGATCCCTCGCGTGGCCTGTTCATCCTGGTGTTCCTGTCGCTGCTGGTCGGTGGCAGCCTGCTGCTGTACGTGCTGCGTGCCAGCGGCCTCAGCGTGGAAGCCGATGACCCGCGCCGCGGCTTCACCGCCACCTCGCGCGAGACCCTGCTGCTGGCCAACAACCTGCTGCTGGCCACCGCCTGCGCGATGGTGCTGCTGGGCACGCTGTATCCGCTGCTGGCCGACGCGCTGTCACTGGGCAAGATCTCGGTCGGCCCGCCCTATTTCGGCAGCCTGTTCCTGCTGCTGATGGCACCGATGGTGCTGCTGCTGCCGTTCGGCCCGCTGGTGAAGTGGCAGCGTGACCAGCCGTCGCGCGCGTTCGCCCTGCTCGCCCCGTGGCTGGGCCTGGCCGTGCTGCTGGGCGCTCTGGCCTGGTGGCAGGCGCCGCAGAACGGCTGGAAGGCCGGCCTCGGCGTGGCTGCAGCGGCCTGGGTTGGCCTGGGTACGGCGCGCTTTATCTGGCAGCGCCTGCGCGGCAATGGCCGCTTCACCGCCGAAATGCTCGGCATGATCGTCGCCCACACCGGCATTGCCGTGTTCCTGGCCGGCGCGCTGCTGGTGGAAGCGCTGAACGTGCAGCGCGAAGTCGCGCTGGCGCCGGGCCAGCAGGTGGTGGTCGGCCGCCATGAAGTGCGCTTTGAAGGCGTGGACCATCGCGAAGGCCCCAACTTCACCGCCGACCGCGGCCATCTGCGCGTGTTCCGCGACGGTCGCGAGCTGGCCCTGCTGCATCCGGAAAAGCGCCAGTACGCCAGCGGCGGCCAGGTGATGACCGAGGCCGGCATCGATGCACGCCTGAGCGGTGATGTCTACGTGGCATTGGGCGAGCCGCTGGGCAACAATGCATGGGCGGTACGGGTGCACATCAAGCCGTTCGTGCGCTGGATCTGGCTGGGCGCGCTGCTGATGGCCCTGGGCGGATTCATCACCGCCGCTGATCGTCGTTTCCGTCGTCCGTAGGAGTTTCCATGTCCGAGTCCCCCGCCCCGCGCCCGTCCCGCCCGCTGCCGCCGGTAGCCATCGTGATCGGCGTACTGTTCTTCTTCGGCCTGCTTGGGCTGATGATCTACGGGGTGATGAAATCGGGCGACCCGCAGCGCGACGTGCTGCCCTCGGCGCTGATCGACAAGCCGGCACCGGCCTTTGCCCTGCCGGTGCTGCACGACCCGAGCATGACCGTGCGCAGCGAAGAACTGCGCGGTGCGCCCTACCTGTTGAACGTGTGGGGCAGCTGGTGCGCGGCCTGCCGCGAGGAACACCCGGTACTGACCCGCTTCGCCGAGAGCAAGCGCGTGCGCGTGATCGGCTACAACTGGAAGGACGAGCCGACCGACGCGCTGCACTGGCTGGAAACGCTGGGCAACCCGTTCATGGTGGTGCTGAGCGATGTTGAAGGCCGCACCGCCATCGACTGGGGCGTGACCGCCGCGCCGGAAACCTTCCTGGTCGACGGCAGCGGCATCGTGCGTTGGAAGTACAGCGGCGCAATGACCCAGCAGGTGGTCGACGAGAAGCTGATCCCCGCGCTGCAGAAGATCGAGAAGGCCCAGGGCAATGCCGATGCCGGCCTGCACGGTAATCCGTAAGCCGCTGCACTGGCTGCTGCTTGCGCTGCTGATGGCGGCGGCGCTGCCCGCGCCTGCCCAGCAGCCGCTGCACGACCCGCGTCCGCTCGCCTTCCGCGACGCGGCTGAAGAAGCCCGATTCCATAACCTGGCCGCGCAGCTGCGCTGCGTGCAGTGCCAGAACCAGTCACTGGCCGATTCCAACGCACAGATCGCCCAGGACCTGCGCCGCGAGGTGCTGCAGCTGATGCAGCAGGGCCTCGACGACGAACAGATCAAGCAGTTCCTGGTCGCCCGCTACGGCGAGTTCGTGCTGTACCAGCCGCCGCTGCAGCCGGGCACCTGGCTGCTGTGGGGCGGCCCGCTGCTGCTGCTCGGCGCCGGTGGCGTGGTGGTGCTGGGCATCGTCCGCCGCCGTGGCCGCAACGTGGCGCCGGCATCGGCCGGCAACGCCGATGAAGGAGATGGCTGGTGAGCAACCTTCTGCCCGTGCTGGCCGGTCTCGTGGCGGCGCTGATGGCCGCGCTGGTGCTGTGGCCGCTGCGCCGGCAGGGCCGCCGCGGTTTCGTGCCGGGTGTGCTGGCACTGGGCGTGGTCGGCGCCTGCCTGTACCTGCTGGTGGGCGACCCGCGTGCCGCACAGGTGCAGCCGGCACCGTCGGTGGCGACCCTGCGTGATGGGGTGAAGGCACTGCAGCAGGCACTGCAGCGCGACCCGCAGCGCGCCGATGGCTGGGCACTGCTGGGCCGCTCGCAGGCCGAACTGGGCGATACCCGCGCCGCCGCCGAGGCCTTCGCCCGCGCCGTGGCCCTGGCCCCGGATGATGCCGGCGTACTGGTGGAAGCCGCGCAGGCGCGCGCCCAGGCCGATGCCGGCAAGCAATTCGATGACACCGCGATGGACTGGCTGCAGCAGGCCCGTCGCCTCGCACCCGACGCCGAGCGTGCCAGCTGGCTGCTGGGCATCGCCCTGCGCCAGCGCGGCAGGAATGCCGAAGCCGCCGACGTCTGGAGCAGCCTGCTGCCACGACTGGAGCCCGGTGCTGCGCAGGCGCTGCAGGCGCAGATCGCGGTCGCCCGCGAAGCGGCCGGACAGGCCGCGGACGCACCGGTCGCGGATGCGCCCGCCCTGCTGCAGGTGCGCGTGCAGCTGCCCGCCTCGTTGAAGCAGGCTGATTGGCCGGCCAGCACCCAGGTGTTCGTGCTTGCCCGTGCCGTCGGCGGCCCGCCGATGCCGGTGGCCGCACGCAGGCTGCCGCTGGCCGGTTTCCCGGCGACGGTCGGCCTCGGTGACGGCGACAGCCCGATGCCGACTGCGCCGCTGTCCGCGCATGCCGACGTGGAGGTGCTGGCGCGCATTTCGCGCAGTGGCAGCGCCAACCGCAGCGATGGCGACCTGCAGAGCGAGGTGGTGCGGGTGGCGTTGCCGCATGACGGCGTGGTGGAGCTGCGGTTCCCTTAAACCGCTGCGCTCGCCGGGGGGGGGGGCCCCCGCCGCCCCCCCCCCCCCCCCCCCCCCCCCCCCCCCCCCCCCCCCCC
>NZ_JACVTV010000036.1:0-37339 GCF_016624625.1 Stenotrophomonas sp. S41
CGGCGAGCGCAGCGGCACCCGGAGGCCTTCGCCAGGCATGGCCTGGCGCTATCAAGGCTGCGTGGATCCCTTCGCTACCGACGCAAGGACGACTGGTAGCGCCGGGCCACGCACGGCGAGCGCAACGGCCCCTGATGACATCCGCCAGGCATGGCTGGCGCTACGTTCACGATGCGCTGGCCGCCGCCCCGCCGTGCCTGCACCTGCACACGGCCCTCACACCGCCCCCGTCCAGCCGGCGCTATGCTCCGCCAGCGCGGGAGGCTGCCGCCCCACACGCAGATCAGCGGTTTCAGCGTACCCCAACGAGGATTCCATGATGGCCAGGCTCTTCCCGCATTACGGGCTGCTGGCGTTGTGCAGCCTTGCCCTCCCTGCAGCTGCCGTGGCCCAGGACGCGTCGATCGGCTTCGGCCAGGACACCACCACCACGCAGTCGTCCAGCAGCAGCTCGCAGACCACCGTCACCACCCAGTCGGACACCGGCACCAGCCAGGACGGCAGCGACCAGGCGCAGGGCGATTCCGGTTTCGGCAACATGGGCTCGATGACCACCGAGACCACGACCACCGGCAGTTCGCATTCGGAATCACGCAGCCACGGTTCCGACGTCGAAGTGGATATCGGCCGCCCCGACAACCGCGGTGACGATTGGGGCCGTGACCGCCACCGCGGTGGCCCCCCGATCAATGACAGCGATCTGTTCGGCGACTGGACGCTGGGCCAGGAGAACGGCAGCAGCTGCACCATCACGCTGAAGGACAGCCAGTGGTTCGGCGGCTACGGCGCGTGGGTGCCGGCCGGCTGCCCCGATGGCTTCTTCTCGGTCAACCGCTGGCTGTTGTCAGGCAACCAGCTGCTGCTGACCGACACCAACAACCAGGTCATCGGCCGTTTCCGCCCGAGCGGTGGCGGACGCTGGTCGGGCCGCCGCGAGTCTGACGGTACCCGCATCTACCTCAACCCCCGACAGCGCTGAGCGGACCGTATACGCGGCACGGACACCCCCCATCGCACCATGGGGTGTCCGTTCCACCTGTCCCCTGACATGGCCGCTCCCACAGGCTCACGCCTGGTCGTCTACGCCGCACTGTTCGGCAACCTTGCCATCGCCATCGCCAAGTTCGTCGCCGCCGGCATCTCCGGCAGTTCGGCCATGCTGAGCGAAGGCGTGCATTCGCTGGTCGATACGCTCAACGAAGTCCTGCTGCTGTACGGCCTGCACCGTGCCGAGAAGTCGCCCGACACGCTGCATCCGTTCGGCTATGGGCGTGAGCTGTACTTCTGGAGCTTCATCGTCGCCCTGCTGGTGTTTGCCGCCGGCGCCGGTGTATCGGCCTACGAAGGCATCCAGCACATCCGCCATCCGCAGCCGGCCACGAACCATGCCCTCAGCTACACGGTGCTGGGCGTATCGCTGCTGTTCGAGGGCAGCTCGTGGTACATCGCCCTGCGCGAATTCCGCCGCAGCAAGGGGTCGATGGGCTACTTCGAGGCCTTCCGGCGCAGCAAGGACCCGTCCACCTTCACCGTGCTGCTGGAAGACAGCGCGGCGCTGCTCGGCCTGGGCTTCGCGCTCGCCGGCCTGCTCGCTGCGCAGCTGTTGGACATGCCCGTGCTCGACGGGGTGGCCTCCCTGTGCATCGCCGCCGTGCTCGCGGTGACCGCCTTCCTGCTGGCCCGCGAAACCAAGGGCCTGCTGGTGGGTGAACCGGCGCACCCGGCGGTGGCACAGCGGATCATGGCGGTGGCGGTGACTGATCCCGACCTGCTGCGTGCCAATGGCGTGACCACCATGCAGATGGGCCCGGAACAGGTGGTCGCCATGCTCAGTGCCGAGTTCGAGGATGACCGCCGGACACCGCAGATCGAAGCCTGCATCACCCGTATCGAGACGGCGGTCAAGGACGAATTTCCCGAACTGGTGGCATTGTTCGTCAAACCGCAGGCCCCGGAAGTCTTCGCAGCACGGCAGGCCGCCTTGAAGAAACACACCTGAGACGCCCTCGGCCGACCTCACGCGGGCATCACCCGGGAACGCGGAATGCTAACAATTACCCCACTAGCGTGGGGCCTGCCCCGCCCTTCCCTGCAGAAGCCAGCGCGTCAGTTATGGATGAAGCTTTCCGACTTTGCGAGATCGACCGCCTGGGAGTGCTCGACACTCCGTCCGAACCCGTCTTCGATGCGATCGTCGCCGCCGCCCAGGCTGCCACCGGCATGCCGATGGGGCTGATTTCCATCGTTGCCGAGCACCGGCAATGGTTCAAGGCCAACATCGGCCTGCCGGACACCAACGAAGCGCCGCGCGATATCTCCTTCTGCACGCACGCCATCGAGCGCGATGCACTGATGGAGATCCCCGACGCGCGCCAGGATCCGCTGTTCGCCAGCAACCCGCTGGTCACGGGCGGGCCGCGCATCCGCCATTACGCCGGCATCCCACTCGGCACCGCGCATGGCGCGCGCATCGGCACGCTGTGCCTGCTCGACACCATGCCCGGCGTCCTTTCCCCCTCGCAGCGCGAACTGATGGTGCATCTGGGCCGGGTCACCACCCAGGTGCTGGAACAGCGCGCCACGCTGCTGCAGAAAGTCGACCAGGCGCAGCACCTGCACAGCGACCTCAAGCGCAGCGAGGATTTCCTCGAACGCACCAACACCGCCGCCAAGGTCGGTGGCTGGGAACTGGACCTGACCAGCAACGAGGTGCGCTGGACCCGCGAAACCAAGCAGATCCATGGCGTGCGCGCCAGCTACCAGCCGACCCTGGACAGCGCCCTCTCGTTCTATCGCGAGGACAGCCGCGCCATCATCCGGGCCTCGGTGCAGCGTTGCATCGACGCCGGCACGCCGTGGGAAGTGCAGCTGCCGATGTCCACCGCCGACGGCCGCGCGATCTGGACGCGCGTGGTCGGCAGCCGCCAGCAGGTCGAGGGGCGGCCACGCCTGGTCGGGGCCATCCAGGACATCACCGAGGAACGCGCCGTGCTGGACGCACTGGAGGCCAGCGAAGTGCGCTACCGCCGCCTGTTCCACTACAGCCTGGGCCTGATCTGCACGCACACCCTCGACGGCACCGTCACCTCGGTGAATCCGGCGGCGGTGCAGTCGCTGGGGTTCCCCGAGAGCCAGATGGTCGGCCGCAGCCTGTGCGACCTCATGCCCGCGGACAAGCGCGATGCCTTCAAAGCCTACCTGGCGCGGATCGAGAGCAACCACACCGATGCCGGCGTGATCGAGCTGATCGCCGCCGATGGCAGCCGCCGCTACTGGGCCTACAACAACGTCCTCGACAGCGAGGCGCACCCGCCCTTCGTGCTCGGCCACGCGCAGGACGTCACCGCGCTGCGGCAGCAGGAAGAACGCCTGCGCGAACTGTCCCAGCGCGACCCGCTGACGCTTTGCCACAACCGCCGCTACCTGCACCGCCTGGAACAGCTGGAGACCGAATCCTGGGCCTGCGTGGTGTTCGACCTGGACCACTTCAAACAGGTCAACGACACCCAGGGCCATCGTCGCGGCGATGCCATCCTTGTCGAGTTTGCCGCCTTCCTGCGCTCGCCCTTGGGTGCCGGGGAAAGCGAAGTCCGGCTGGGCGGCGATGAATTCATGGTGGTGCTGATCCAGCCGGCCCGTGAGCGCCTGCAGGCGCTGCTGGACTGGTACGAGCATAACGCCGGCCTCGCCCCGATCGCGTTCTCCATGGGCGCGGCCACACATGCCCGTGGCGAGCTGGTCGCCGACACCATCCATCGCGCCGACAACGGCCTGTACAGCACCCGCGAGCAGGTCCGCCGGGTCCAGCGCGAGGATGACGCCGTGATGCCGGGGACGTCCGCATCCACATCCGATTGAGCCTTCCATCACGCCCAGCAGCCAGCGCTGCGGGCACCCTGTCAGCAGGTTCTACGGAGACAGTGCCATGCCCAATACCGGTCGTTTTTTCGTATTGGCTCTCTATGCAGACAGGGACCCGGCAGGCGCCATCGTGCAGGTCCGTTCGATGGCACTGCGCTGCGAAGCCTGCGGTCAGGTCACCCGCACCGATGGTGCACAGATCGCGCGTTTGGATGGCGGCACCATCCTCGCCTGCACCCATTGCGGCGCCACCCAGGCCGTGGCCAATGCGCGGCTGGAGGAGTGCGGTCACGTACTGGCCGTCACCTCGCCGGCCATCGCTGCTACAGGAGGGTTGCCGCTTCCAGGGCAAGGACGCGGCTGACCGTGGAGGCGCCGCTCAGGCGCCGCTGCCTGGCCCGTGCAGGAAGTCGTCCATGCGCTGCAGTTCGTCGTCCAGCGCCGCGCGGAACGCCGCTTCGCGCGGCGCCTTGCCAGTAACGTAACCCAACGCCGGTTGCAGTCGGCCCTCGGTCGTCGTGATGTTGGCCCAGCCGATGATCTGGTCGCGCCACAGCAGCGGCAGTGCGTAATAGCCGAACCGCCGCTTCGCTGCAGGTGTGTAGGCCTCGAACTTGTAGGTCCAGCCCCAGAGCAGTTCGAAGCGGCGACGATCCCATGCCACCGGATCGAATGGGGCCAGCAGGCGAACCTGCTCGTCCACGGCGAAGCGCCGCGAGCGCGGATTCTCTTCCGCCGGCCAGTACCAGGTCGTCCCGTCGACAACGGCGCTGGCCAGCGTCTGCCGGGCGTCGCGCAGCGCCTGCTGCAGCGGTGCCGCCAGGTGCGGCGCGCCATAGCCAAGCAGGCGCACCAGGTAGGTCAGGCTGGCGGCCGGCAGGGGCGCGTACTTGCGCACCACCAGGTCGACCAGCGCGGCGGCACGCTGCGCCTGCGCGGCCGCGCCGGCGTCTGCCTGCGGGTGGTCGGCCACGCTGTAGATGCGTGTTCCGCTGTCGCGCCGCTGCACGCGCAGCATGCCGCGGTAGTGCATGCCATCGAGCAGATGGGTGCTGGCGTTGCTGGTGCCGCCCCAGTAGTTGGTCACCCGGCCATGCGCGAAGGCCTGGTCCACCTCGCGGGGATGCACGCTGCCACGCGCCTGCACGAATTCGAGCACCTCGGCCGCCTTGCGGCGGGTCGCCGCATCCCACACCCTCGATGAGACCCGCGGATGCATCAGCGCCAGCAGTTCGCGCGGCAGAAAGCCATAGTTGACCAGGCAGTCCTCTTCCACCGGCAGGCGCGCGTAGCGTCGTTCCAGATCACCGGCCCGATAGCCCTTGACCCGGTGCCGCAGGGTCAGATCCTGGGCGCGGGCGGGAGCCCGGATGGGATCGGCCTGGACGAACCCGAGGCGACGGATGGCCGCCAGCAGGGTCGTTGGCCTGAACAGCGTGCGCGCTACGGCGTAACGGCGCAGATCATCGAGGGTCGGCGTGGCGGGCATGCCCCATTGTCGGCCATCGCTCAGCGGCCGGCCACCATCGCATAGCCCGCCAGCACCGCCAGGTGGCCCACGTAGTAGAGGTAGAACGACCAGCGCCAGCGCGGCACCCGCCACGGCACCCGGGCCAATGCCCACAGCAGCGGCACCGCCAGCAGCGCCCAGCCGTTGCCATTGGTCCAGCACAGCGCGGCCAAGGCCGGCAGCGGCAGCCACCACAGCCGGTTGCGGAACGCGATCCAGCCCAGCACCACCAGCGCCACGCCCGCCCACTGGTAGTCGACCAGCATCGGCAGCACGCCGCCCGCCAGCAGTATCAGCCAGGCCCGGCCCTGCGCCAGCGCGAGCACGGCCAGCGCCGCAACGGCGAAGGTCAGCAGGATGTTCAATGGAAGCGGCTGCCCGAAGGCCAACAGATGCAGCGGCTGGGCGATCGCGCCCCAGAGCAGCAGGCGCCGGATCGATTTGCCGAGGTCAGCGCCGGGCTGGGCCAGGTTGCAGGCCATCACCAGGGCGAACAGCGGAAACGCGACGCGCCCCAGCTCGCTGACAACCGGCACATAGCCACCGAACACAACCTTGGCGACGTGGTCGCCGGTCATCAGCAGCAGCGCGATCCACTTCAGCAGCTCGCGTCCGCCACTGCTGAGCGTATACGGCACTGCGGCCTGCTTCGCTGCATCCTGCTGGTCCATGCCGTTCCTGGAGTGATGGTGGCCTGCGCGCGCGGCCGTTCCTGTACGCCGAGGATACTGGAACCACACGCGATGCGACGCCGTCCGACCGGCACCGCTATGCTTGTCGTTCCTGCTCGTGAGACACCGCCATGCGTACGCTCTTTCCGCCGATCACGCCTTACTGCGAGCACCGCCTTGCCGTGGATGCGCTGCATACGCTGCATATCGAGGAATGCGGCAACCCGGAGGGCATCCCCGCCGTGTTCCTGCATGGTGGCCCCGGGGCCGGCGTCTCGCCCACACATCGCCGCTTCTTCGACCCGGCGCGCTACCGCATCGTACTGATCGACCAGCGCGGCTGCGGCCGTTCCACGCCGTTCGGCGAACTGCGTGACAACACCACCGCGCACCTGGTCGAGGACATCGAGCGGGTGCGTGAGCACCTCGGCATTGAACGCTGGCTGGTGTTCGGCGGCTCCTGGGGCTCCACGCTGGCGCTGGCCTACGCACAGGCCCACCCCGAGCGCGCGACCGGCGTGATCGTGCGCGGTGTGTATCTGGGCCGCGCCGAGGAGAACGCCTGGTTCGCCGAGGCGGACGGCGGCGCCCGCTGGATCTTCCCCGAACGCTGGGCGCGCTACGAAGCGCATATTCCGGAGGACGAGCGTGGCGACCTGATTGCCGCGTACTGGAAACGGCTGGACAGCGCAGACCCTGCCACGCGCATTGCCGCGGGCCTCGCCTGGCTGGGGTGGGAAGACCACGCCGCCACGCTGGTGCACGATGTCGATGCGGTCTCCGATGCCGATCCGCTGGATACGCTGGCCAAGGCCCGCATCGAGGCGCACTACTTCCGCCACAACGCATTTCTCGAGCACGGCCAGCTGCTGCGCGACGTCGACCGCATCCGCCATCTGCCCGCGGTGATCGTGCAGGGACGCTACGACATCATCTGCCCGGCCCGCAGCGCCTGGGACCTGTCCTGCGCCTGGCCGGAAGCCCGGCTGGAGATGGTGCTGTCCGGGCACAGCGCGACCGAGCCGGCCACCACCGATGCGTTGGTCCGCGCGACCGACGCGTTCGCGGACGGTTTGTAGATCCACGCCACGCGTGGATGCCGTTCGCCACGCATCGCGCGAAAGGCAGCCGAGCATGGCTCGGCTCTACAGGACAGGCGACCGAAGCGTTCGCGGATGGTTTGTAGATCCACGCCATCCGTGGATGCCGTTCGCCACGCATCGTGCGCGCCCATATACCAACGTATATCCGCGCTTACCCACGGGCATCTAGGCCCGGCGCGGCCGCGCGCGGACAATAGCGCCACCGGCCCACACGGGCCCCACCGATGGAGACGCTGATGGACCCCGACCCTGCCGGGCGCACCGCGCCCCCGAGTACCGCCGCCTGTTCCCTGCTGGCGCCCATCGCTGGTCCCTGTCCGCACGCGTGATGGGGGCCCCGGGCGTCGCCTGCCCGGAGTTTCCCCATGTCCTACAAGATCCTCTACATCAGCCTGCGCCGCCTGATCGGTGAGCGCGATGTCGCCGGCCTGCGCAGCCGCCTGCTGCAGCACGGCCCGGTGCTGTTCGCCCATGCGCTGGCGCTCGGCTCGCCGCGGGTCGTCGCCGACGCGCTTTCGCTGCTGCCGATCAGCGAACGCATCACCGTGCTGCGCCACCTGCCCCACCCTCTGCGCGACGCCATGAAGCCGCTGTGCATCGGCGGCAGCCAGCGCCTGCACCTGCAGCCGTGGTCGCCGTCCGTGCTGGCCCTGCGCCGCGCCTGATTCACGCCACTCCGCGACCCGGCAGCCCGGGTCGGCACTTCCGAGGATGACCCATGAGCCTGCTCAACGCCTGGTTCAACGCCTTCCTGCGCAGCCGCCGCGCAGGAAGCCTGTTCCGCCGCCGCGCCTTGCCCGAGGCCGGCTTTGGCCGTGGTGCCGCCCAGGCCGCGCCTTCCGCACTCACCGATGGCCTGCTGACCCTGGCCCGACTCGACGATGCCCGCCTGCTGGCCGCGCTGGATTCGCACAGCGATGGCCTCAGCCCGCAGGAGGCCACCGAGCGCCTGGCCCGTCTCGGCCCCAATGAAGTCGATCACGAAAAGCCGCTGCCGTGGTGGCGCCATCTGTGGCAGTGCTACCGCAATCCGTTCAACCTGCTGCTCAGCGTGCTGGCGGCCGTGTCCTGGTTGACCGAGGACGCCAAGGCCACGGTGGTGATCGCTGCGATGGTGGTGCTCTCCACCCTCATCCGCTTCGTCCAGGAGGGTCGCTCCAACCGCGCCGCCGAACGGCTGAAGGCGCTGGTCGGCAACACCTCCCGGGTCCTGCGCCGCAGCGCGGGCACCGAGGCGGCGGAACTGGCCGACCAGTACTTCGGCGCGCATCTGCACAGCAGGCGTCCCTCGCGCCTGCTCGACCTGCCGATCCGTGCGCTGGTGCCGGGCGACCACATCGTGCTCTCGGCCGGCGACATGATTCCGGCCGACTGCCGCGTGCTGAGCGCCAAGGACCTGTTCGTGGCCCAGGCCGCGATGACCGGCGAGTCGCTGCCGGTGGAGAAATTCGCCAGCCCGGGCGACGCCGAGGCCGGCCTGATGGAACAGGCCAACCTGCTGTTCATGGGCACGAATGTGGTGTCGGGCACGGCCACGGCGGTGGTGCTGGCCACCGGCAACCGCACCTACTTCGGCACGCTGGCCCAGCGCAGCACCGCCACCGAGCGCGCGCCGACCGCGTTCCAGGCCGGGGTGAACAGTGTCAGCTGGCTGCTGATCCGCTTCGCCCTGGTGATGGTGCCGTTCGTGCTGCTCATCAACGGCTGGACCAAGGGCGACTGGACCGAAGCCTTCCTGTTCGCGCTGTCGGTGGCGGTCGGGCTGACCCCGGAAATGCTGCCGATGATCGTCACCTCCACCCTCGCCAAGGGCGCGGTGCTGCTGTCGCGGCAGCGAGTGATCGTCAAGCGCCTCGACGCGATCCAGAACTTCGGTGCGATGGAGGTGCTGTGCACCGACAAGACCGGCACCCTCACCCAGGACCGCATCGCGCTGGAGCGCCACACCGATGTGTTCGGCCAGGACTCGGAGGACGTGCTGAAGTTCGCCTACCTCAACAGCCACTTCCAGACCGGGCTGATCAACCTGCTCGACCGTGCCGTGCTCGAGCACGTGGAGCTGCAGAGCTCGCTGCGCCTGTCGCAGGACTACCGCAAGGTCGACGAGATTCCGTTCGACTTCCAGCGCCGCCGCATGTCGGTGGTGGTGGCCGAACGCGAGGACCACCACGAGCTGATCTGCAAGGGCGCGGTGGAAGAGATGCTGGCGGTGTGCAGCACCGTGCGCGAGGGCGACATCGACCAGCCGCTGGATGCGGCACGGCTGGCACGGGTACGGCAGACCACCGAGGAACTGAACGAACAGGGCCTGCGCGTGGTGGCCGTGGCGATGAAGGAGACCGCGGCCAGCCAGTCGGTGTATTCGCAGGCCGATGAGTGCGGCCTGACCCTGGTCGGCTACGTGGCCTTCCTCGACCCGCCCAAGGAATCGACCGCACAGGCCCTGCAGGCGCTGGCTGCGCATGGGGTGGAGGTCAAGGTCTTCACCGGCGACAACGAACTGGTCACCGCCCGCGTCTGCGCCCAGGTCGGTCTGGAGGTCGATGCCATCGTGACCGGGCCGCAGATCGAACGCATGGACGATGCTTCGCTCGCGCAGGCCCTGCAGCAGCACCGGGTGTTCGCCCGCCTGACGCCGCTGCACAAGGAGCGGCTGGTGCGCTGCCTGCGCGCGCAGGGCAAGGTGGTCGGCTTCCTCGGCGATGGCATCAACGATGCCCCCGCCCTGCGCGCGGCAGACATCGGCATCAGCGTGGACAGCGCGGTGGACATCGCCAAGGAAGCGGCCGACATCATCCTGCTGGAGAAGAGCCTGATGGTGCTGGAGGACGGCGTCATCCAGGGCCGGCGCACGTTCTGCAACATGCTCAAGTACATCCGCATGACCGCCAGTTCCAACTTCGGCAACGTGTTCTCGGTGCTGGTCGCTTCGGCGTTCCTGCCGTTCCTGCCGATGCTGCCGCTGCAGCTGCTGGTGCAGAACCTGCTGTACGACATCTCGCAGATCGCCATCCCGTTCGACAACGTGGACGAGGAACTGGTGCGCCAGCCGTTGAAGTGGAACCCGGCCGACATCGGGCGCTTCATGGTGTTCTTCGGGCCGATCAGCTCGATCTTCGACCTCTGCTGCTTCGCGCTGATGTGGCATGTGTTCGACGCGCGCACGGTGGCCGACCAGAGCCTGTTCCAGTCCGGCTGGTTCGTGGTCGGCCTGCTCACCCAGACCCTGATCGTGCACATGATCCGCACGCCCAAGGTGCCGTTCCTGCAGAGCATCGCCGCGCCGGCCCTGCTGCTGATGACCGCGGCGATCATGGCGATCGGCGTGCTGCTGCCGATGAGCCCGCTGGCCGGCTATTTCAAGCTGCAGGCGCTGCCGCTGGGTTACTGGCCGTTCCTGGTGGCGATCCTGTTCGGCTATGCGGTGCTGACCACGGCAATGAAGCGGCTCTACATCCGCCGCTACGGGTGGCAGTGATGCTGGGCCTGCAGGTGAACCTGCCGCCGTTCGACGCCGGTGCGACGCTGGGCTCGATGCTGAGCCTGACCGTGGCCTTCGTGCTCGGCGCAGCGATCGGGCTGGAGCGGCAGCTGCGCCAGCGCACCGCCGGACTGCGCACCAACACGCTGGTGGCGGTGGGTGCGGCGGTGTTCGTGGATCTGGCGGTGCGCTTCCACGATCTGTACGGCGGCCCGCCCTCGCCGCTGCACGTGGTCGCCTACGTGATCTCCGGCGTCGGTTTCCTCGGCGCCGGCGCGATCATGAAGGACGGTGCACAGGTCTCGGGCCTGAATACTGCGGCCACGCTGTGGGGCTCGGCGGCCGTCGGTGCCTGTGCCGGCGTCAAGCTGCTGCCGGAAGCGGTGATGGCGGCGGTGTTCGTGCTGGCCGCCAACACCCTGCTGCGGCCGGTGGTCAACCGCATCCAGCGGCAGCCGCTGGCGCAGGGTTTCAGCGAGGCGACGTATGCGATCAACGTGGTCTGCCAGCGCGAACAGCAGGCCGAGGTGCTGGACCGGCTGCTGCTGCTGCTCGAGCAGGCGAAGTACCCGGTGCGTGCGGTGGACCAGCGGCCATTCGGCGAACGCGACGTGGAGATCGAGGCGGTGCTGTATGCCACCTCGGTCGACGCTGCGGAACTGGATGCGGTGCTGGAGAACCTGGCCGGCACGGCCGGCGTGTTGCAGGGGTTCTGGAATGCCAGCCTCGAAGAATGACCCACCCCGGTACTGCCGGCATGTTCGCACCCCGGTAGCGCCGGCCGCTGGCCGGCATTGCCCACCAAGGTGGGCATCTACCAGACCCGCCGCTTATCATCCCCCCACCACCCGCCAGGGAGCTGTTCCCGATGCCGTCGCTATCGCCCCGCCGCCCGCTGGCGCTGCTCGCCCTGATCGTGGTGATGGCGGCGATCTTCCTGCTCGACACCGTCACCGACTATGCCGTGGCCGCCGCCTGCTTCTACGCGGCAGTCATCCTCGCGGCGTCACGGTTGATGGCCCCGCGCGGCCTGCTCATCCTGGCGGCCGCCTGCATCGCGCTCACCGGCCTGAGCTTCTTTCTCACCCGCTTCGGCACCTACCGTATCGGCCTGGTCAACTCGACCATCGGCATGCTGGTCATCGGCATCACCACCTGGCTGGTGCTGAAAATGGAGGCGGCCAAGGCGGCCGTGCAGGAAGCCCAGGCGCGCCTGCTGCGGGTGGCCCGCGCTTCCACGGTGGGCGAATTGACCACTTCGATCGCCCATGAAGTGAACCAGCCACTGGCCGCCATCGCCAGCAGCGCCGAGGCCAGCCAGCGCTGGTTGGCGCAATCGCCCGCCAATGTCGACAAGGCGCTTCAGGCCATCGCCCGCATCCTGTCCGATGCGCACCGCGCCAGTGACGTGATTGCCAGGATCCGCGGCCTGACCCAGGGCGCCGCGCCCGAACGCCGCGCCTTCGACCTGAACCAGGCCGTGCAGGACATGCTGGCCCTGTCACGCAATGAACTGGACCAGCACCAGGTGGATGTGGCGCTGCTGCTCGATGCGGACCTGCCGCCGGTCTTCGCCGATCCCGTGCAGGTGCAGCAGGTGATCGGCAACCTGCTGTTGAACGCGGTCGACGCGATGGCCCTGCTGCCGCCTGCCGAGCGGCGTGTTGCGCTGGCGACGGCGCGCAATGGCCGCGGCCAGGTCAGCCTGAGCGTGCGCGACCGTGGCGTCGGCCTGCCCAGCGAGCAGCCGGACCGCGTCTTCGATGCGTTCTGGACCACCAAGGACCATGGCCTCGGCCTGGGCCTCAGCCTGAGCCGTTCGATGATCGAGGCCAACGGTGGCCGCATCCGCGCCGAGCGCCCGGCCGGCGGCGGCGCCTGTTTCGTGTTCGAACTGCCGGCCGCCGGCAAGGATGACCATGCGTAAGCCACTCACACCGCCAGCCGAGCTGGCGCCCATCGTCTACGTCGTCGACGACGACGCGTCCGTGCGCGCGGCACTGGAGGACCTGCTGGCCTCGATGGGGCTGCAGGTGCGCGCCTTCGCCTCCACCCAGGCCTTCCTCGACCACCCGCGCGACGATGCCCCGGCCTGCCTGGTGCTGGATGTGCGCATGCCCGGCCAGAGCGGCCTGGACTTCCACCGCAGCATGGCGGACCTGGGCCTGCAGCTGCCGGTGGTGTTCATTACCGGCCACGGCGACATCGCCATGGGCGTCAACGCGATCAAGGCCGGCGCCATCGAGTTCCTGACCAAACCCTTCCGCGACCAGGAGCTGCTCGACGCCATCCACAAGGGCATCGCCCTGGATCGCGAGCGCCGCCGCGAAGGCGAGGCGCTGGGCGAGCTGCAGGCGCGCTGGCAGACGCTCAGCGCCGGCGAACGCGACGTGGTCGACGGCGTGGTACGCGGCCGGCTCAACAAGCAGATCGCCGCCGACCTGGGCGTCAGCGAGATCACGGTGAAAGTGAGGCGCGCGCAGGTGATGCGCAAGATGGAGGCGCGCACGCTCGTCGACCTGGTGCGCATGTATGACCGCCTGCAGGCTGCTGCGCCATGAACGCCTACGTGGCCCTGCTGCGTGCGGTGAACGTGGGCGGTACCGGCAAGCTGCCCATGGCCGAACTGGTGGCGATGTGCATGGACGCCGGCTTCGGCGAGGTGCGCACCTACATCGCCAGCGGCAACGTGGTGTTCCGCAGCAGCGCGGACGAGGTGACGGTACGCGATGCCCTGGCGGCGCGACTGCACGCCTACGCCGGCAGACCGGTGGGCGTGCTGGTGCGCAGCGCCGCGGAAATGGCCGACGTGGCCGCACGCAACCCGTTCCCGCAGGCCGCCGGCAACCGCGTGGTGGCGCTGTTCGTCGATGGCCCGCTGCCGAGCGACCCGCTGCAGGGCGTGACAGGTCGGAACGGCGAACAGCTGGCGCTGGGGCCACGCGCACTGTACGTGCACTACGGCGACGGCATGGCCGATTCGAAGCTGCGCATTCCCTGCGCGGCCCACGGCACCGCGCGCAACCTCAACACCGTCACCAAGCTTGCGATGATGGCGGCCAGGCTGGCCTGAGCGCTGCGCCAACCATCGCGCTTATTGCAGCCATGAGCAATACGCGAAACGGGAAAAGAAGGGGCCGTGATAGCGTCGTTGCACCTTCACCCGCGACCTTTCCGCATGCGCCTGCTGCCTCTTGCCCTCGCCTTTGCCACCTGCCTGCCGCTGGCCGCCCATGCCGCCGAACCGGTGCTGCCGCAGCTGAAGGCCTACACCGTTGATCCCTCCTGGCTGCAGCCGATCACCCCGCTGCAGATTGCCGACCACACCTGGCAGATCGGTACTGCCAACCTCACCTCGCTGCTGGTGCAGACCCCGCAGGGGGCGGTACTGCTGGACGGCGGCATGCCACAGATGGCCGATCACCTGCTGCACAACCTGCAGCTGCGCGGCGTGGCCCCGGCCGACCTGCGCGTGATCCTGCTCAGCCACGCCCATGCCGACCATGCCGGGTCGGTGGCCGAACTCAAGCGCCGCACTGGCGCGCGCATACTGGCCAATGCGGAGTCTGCGGTGCTGCTGGCCCGTGGTGGCAGTGATGACCTGCACTTCGGTGATCGGTTCGCCTTCCCGCCGGCCCAGGTCGATCGCATCATCATGGATGGCGAGACCGTCGACGTCGGCGGCGTGCGCTTCACCGCGCATTTCGTGCCGGGCCACACCCCGGGCAGCACGGCCTGGACCTGGACGGATACCCGTAACGGCAAGCCGGTGCGCATCGCCTACGCCGACAGCCTGGGTGCGCCGGGCTACACGTTGAAGGACAACCCGCGTTACCCGCATCTGGTCGAGGACTTCCGCCGCAGTTTCGCCACCGTGCGCGCCCTGCCCTGCGACGTGCTGCTGACCCCGCACCCGGGAGCCAGTGGCTGGGACTATGCGGCGGGGGCTGCGGCCGGCGCCAAGGCGGTGACCTGCGGTGCGTATGCGGATGCCGCGCAGCAGAAGCTCGACGCAGCCCTGGCCCGGTAGAGTCGAGCTTGCTCGACTGGCCTTTGTAGAGTCGAGCCATGCTCGACTGTTCTGGAGCAGCCGAGCATGGCTCGGCTCTACACAAGGCAAGGGCAGCCGAGCATGGCTCGGCTCTACACAAGGCAAGGGCAGCCGAGCATCGCTCGGCTCTACGGAAAGCACAGGCCGCTACGGCACCTCGGCCATCGCGCGCACCCGCACCGGGATCGATTTGGCCGCCGGCGTGCCGCTGATGCGGTCATGGTAGTCCAGCGGCAGCAGCGGATTCAGTTCCGGGTAGTACCCCGCCAGCGCGCCGCGCGGCATCGGATAGTCCAGTACGGTCAGGCCCTCGATGCGCCGTACCACGCCATCGCCGGCGATGGTCTCCAGGCTCACCCGCGCTTCCTTGCCAAGCCCACGTGCCAGCCGGTCCTCGATGTTCATGAACACCACGTTGCGGTCGTTGTAGACGCCACGGTAGCGATCGCTGTAACTGTAGATGGTGGTGTTGTACTGATCGTGCGACCGCACCGTGGCCAGGCGCAGCATGTCAGGGTCGTCCACGATGTCATTCACCTCCAGGCCGGGCATCACCAGGATGTTTGCCTTGCCGGTGTCTGTCGGCCACACCCGACGGCGCGGCGCGATGTCCAGATGAAAGCCATGTGGCTGCTGGATGCGCTCATTGAAGCCGGCGTAGATTTCCGGGTAGACCGCTGCGATCAGTTCGCGGATCGGCGCGTAGTCGTGCATGCAGGACGCCCAGTCCACCCGGCTGTCCGGCAGCGTGGCCATGGCCATGCGACAGACGATCTCCACTTCCGGGAGCACGTGTTCGCTGACCGGCTCGAGCACGCCGCGCGAGGCGCTGACATTGGACATCGCATCTTCGATGGTCACGAACTGCTCGCCGGCCGGCGTGCGGATCCATTCCGAGCGCGCCACCACCGGCAGGATCAGCGCATCGCGGCCATGCACCAGATGGCCACGGTTGAGCTTGGTGGCAATGCCCACGGTCAGCTCCAGCCGCTGCATCGCCTCGTAGGCACGCGGCGTATCGGGCACGGCATGGATGAAATTGCCGCCCAAGCCGATGAACACCTTGGCCTGTCCGTCCAGCATGGCCTGGATGGATTCGACCACGTGATGGCCATTCGCGCGCGGCGGATCGAAGCCGAACACCTCGCGCACCCGGTCCAGGTAGGCCGGCTTGGGCTTCTCGTCGATGCCGACGGTACGGTCGCCCTGCACGTTGGAGTGGCCACGGATGGGGCCGATGCCAGCGCCGCGCTTGCCGAAATTGCCACGCAGCAACAGCAGGTTGGCCACCTGCTGCAGCAGGCGCGAGCCATACTGATGCTGGGTCAGGCCCATGCCGTAGCAGATCACCGTGGCCTGCGAGCGGATGTAGATATCCGCGCAGCGCCGGATCTGCACCTCGGCGATGCCCGACACCCGCACGATCTCGTCCCAGTCCTGCGCCATCACGTCCTCGCGCAGCGCATCAAGGCCCAGGGTGTGCTCGGCCAGGAAGGCGTGGTCAAGGACGCTCTCGCCCTGCGCCTCGCGCTCGAACATCACCTTCATGATGCCCTTGATGAAGGCGAGGTCGCCGCCGATGCGGATGTGCACGAACTCGCTGGTGATCTCGGTCGAGCCCAACGTGGCCATCTGCACGATGTCCTGCGGCTCGGTGAAGCGGATCAGCGCACGCTCGGGCATCGGGTTGACCGCCACGATGGGGATGCCGCGTTTGCGCGCTTCCACCAGGTTGCTCATCATCCGCGGCGAATTGGTGCCGGTGTTCTGGCCCATCACGAAGATCGCCTCGGCATGCTCGAAGTCGTCCAGCACGATGGTGCCTTTGCCCACCCCGATCACCGGCGGCAGGCCGCGGCTGGTGGGTTCATGGCACATGTTGGAGCAGTCCGGGAAATTGTTGGTGCCGAACTCACGCACGAAGATCGAGTACAGGAACGCCGCTTCGTTCGGCGTGCGCCCGGAGGTGTAGAACTCGGCCTGGTCGGGATGGTCGAGCGCGCGCAGGTGCTGGCCGATCAGCGAGAAGGCCTCGTCCCAGGTACACGGCACGTAGTGATCGCTTGCCGCGTCGTAGCGCATCGGCTCGGTCAGCCGCCCCTGCATCTCCAGCCAGTAGTCGCTCTGTTCCATCAGTTCGCTGACGGTGTGTTCGGCGAAGAGCTCACGCGTTACACGGTGCTCGGTCGCCTCCCAGGCCAATGCCTTGGCACCGTTCTCGCAGAACTCGAACTTCCGCCGATGGTCGGCGTCGGGAAAGGCGCAGCTGGGGCACTTGAAGCCGTCCGGCTGGTTCATCGCCAGCAGCGCCTTGGAGCCCTTGCCGACCACGCTCTGCTGCAGCAGCACTTTGGCCGTCGCCCCGGCCGCACCCCAGCCACCGGCCGGTTGGTTGTAGGAGGTGTATCGCGGCGGCTTCTGTTCGGACATGGCTCGGCAACCTGGTAGCGCGCAAGGGACCGGGGCCAGTCAAGCACGACCACGGCCGTCGCGCCATCACCCGGTTGAGGGGCGCCAGCCTGCCACGGCAACGGTTACAACGGCGTCTTCCCGTGACCGCTGCGCTATCCTGCAACGGTAGATGGCCTTCGTGCTCCACCCAGGACGTACTGCATGCCCGCATCGACCCCGCCTTCTCCGCCGCCTGCCGGTACTGCGTTGCGCACCCTGCAGCGCTGGCGTGAAACGGGACAGGACAAACGGGTCGACCTCATCGCCGAGGAAGTACCGGTGGCGATGCGCTACAACGGCGCGGCCTTCGCGGTGATGATGGCCACGCCCTGTGATCTGGAGGACTTCGCGATGGGCTTCTCGCTCAGCGAGGGCCTGGTCGCGCGCCCGGAGCAGCTGCTGGCCATCGAGGTGCAGGTGCAACTGGAAGGCATCGAACTGAAGATGACCGTTGCCGCCGACGCGCCCGGTGCGGCGCTGGACCCAGCTGACGGTCGCCTGCTGCCGGGCCGGGGCGGGTGCGGCCTGTGCGGCTCGCGGCAGCTGGAGGACGTGCTGCGACCGCTGCCGCCGGTGGGTGATCGCCGCCCGTACTCACCCATCGCGCTGCAACGCGCCCTGGCCGGCCTGGCCCAGCACCAGCCGATGAACGCCGTCAGTGGTTCCACACACGCCGCTGCCTGGGCCGATGCCGGTGGCCGCATCGGCTGGGTACGCGAGGATGTCGGCCGCCACAACGCGTTGGACAAGCTGATCGGCGCGTTGCACCACAACGGACACAGCAGCGAAGGCGGCCTGCTGGTCATTTCCAGCCGCGCCAGCTACGAGATGGTCAGCAAGGCGGCGCGCGCCGGTGCCAGCGTGCTGGCGGCAGTCTCGGCGCCCACGGCGCTGGCCATCGACCTGGCCCGCAACGCCGGCCTGTGCCTGGTGGGGTTCGCCCGCGATGGCGGGTTCAATGTGTACGCCCAGCCCGAGCGGTTGCACGCCGGGTAGAGCCGACTGGGTAGAGTCGACTGTCAGTCGACTGCTGTTCCACGGACCGCCCGAAAACCCCGCGCTTCGCGCGATAGTCGACTGACAGTCGACTCTACCCGTCGGTCTTGCCTGGTTGCCCGCAGGCCTCAGCGCAGCGCGATCTTCGGGAAGTCCACCGGCACGTCGAACGCCACGTTGACGTAGTTGGTGAACAGGTTGAGCGCGACGTGGGCGAGGATCTCGACGATCAGCTCATCGTCGAAGCCGGCGTCGCGCAGCGCCTGCACGTCTGCGTCGCCGATCTGCGCGCGGTTCTCCACCACCTTCAGGGCGAAGGCCAGTGCAGCGGCGGTGGCCGGGTCGCTGGACTGACCGACCTGGGCGGCAGCCATCTGCTCGCTGCTGGCGCCGGCCTTGCGGCCCAGTGCGGTGTGCGCGGCCAGGCAGTACTCGCAGGCATTGCGGTTGGCGATGGCGACGGCGATCTGCTCACCCAGCAGCGGCGAGACGCGGCCGCCACCAAGGGCACCGAACGAGCCCCACATGCTGGCCAGGGCGGCTGGCGAGTTGGCCACGGCGCGGAACATGGCCGGGGTGGCGCCGAAGGCGGCGTGGACCTGGCCCAGCAGGGCCTGGCGGTCAGGAGTGGTGTTGGCAGCGTCGATCAGGGCGATACGGGACATGGCGGTTTCCTTCGGTAACGCGTCCGGGATTGGACGATGGGGTCATCGTAGGTAGACTCACAGGACGAATCAGCCACATTTGTCCGCATCGGTTATCCATTCGTCCATGGACGCTCCCCCCGACCGCCTGTCCGCCCTGCTCGAGCGCTTCCGCGTGCAGGCCGCGCTGTTCCACTCCGGCCCCCTGTGCGGGCGCCATGAGTTCGCCCCGCAGCCGGGCCGCGCGTTCCTGCACATCCTGCGCAAGGGTGAGATGGAAGTGCGCCATGCCGAGGCGGGCCTGCCCTCGCGCCTGCGGATCGACCAGCCCAGCCTGCTGCTGTACCCGCAGCCGCTGCAGCACACCTTCCTCAACGCACCGCTGGATGGCCCGGATTTCACCTGTGCCACGCTGGATTTCGATGGGGGCGCGCGCAACCCGGTGGTGCAGTCGCTGCCGCCGGTGATGGTGGTGCCGCTGGCCGACATCGGCGAGCTGGATGGCACCCTGCAGCTGCTGTTCGGCGAGGCCGACCGCCAGCGCTGCGGCTCAAGGCTGCTGACCAACCGGCTGTTCGAAGTGGCACTGATCCAGGTGCTGCGCTGGGTGGTCGACCACCCGGATGCGGCTGGGGTCAGCCATGGCCTGATGCGCGGCTTGTCCGATGCACGCCTGGCCCGCACCCTGGTCGCGCTGCACCAGGCACCTCAGGAGGAATGGACGCTGCCGCGGATGGCGGCGATCGCCGGGCTCTTGCGTAGCGCGTTCGCGGCGGTGTTCAAGGAAGTGATGCAGACCACCCCGGCCAGCTATCTGCTGGACTGGCGGCTGAGCCTGGCCTGCGCGCAGCTGCGAGCGGGCGCGCCGGTGAAGCAGGTTGCGGTGGAGGTCGGTTTTGCCGATACCGCGTCGCTGTCGAAGGCGTTCCGCAAGCGGATGGGGGTATCGCCCCGGGCGTGGCTGGCGCAGGCCGCGCCCTTGTAGAGTCGAGCTTGCTCGACTGCTTCTGCAAACGGCAGCCGAGCATGGCTCGGCTCTACAAGAGCCAGTCGAGCAAGCTCGACTCTACGAAGGCGCTAGGGCTTGCCTGCCGACAACAATCCGGCAATCCGCTCGGTCACCTGCGCGCGTACTTCGGGATCCAGCTGACCCTCGTACATCGCCTCGTAGATCCACAACCCATCGGCGGCCAGCCGTGCCACGAAATCATCCAGCGCGGCCGGGTCGGCCACGGCCCTGGCCGGCGGTGACGGCGCCCAGCGCTTCATCACCGGGCCCCACGGGCGCTCGCCCGCTTCCGGGTCCATCGATTCGAGCATGAACATCAACTCGGCACGGGTCGCGCTCTGTGCCGACACCCGCACGAAGGTCCGGTAGCGCTCCAGCGTCGTCGCCTCCTCGGCGCGCTTGCCGAGCAGCGCTTCCATCGACGCCTCCCAGGCCTTCACCAGGTGTTCGTCGATGCCGCGCAGCAGCGCCTCACGCGACGGGAAGTGGTACAGCAGGCCACCGCGGGTCAGCTGCGCCTCGGCCGCCACCGATTCAAAGGTGACGGCACCGAGGCCGTCACGGTTGATGACGCTCACGGCGGCGTCGAGGATGCGGTCGCGCTTGCTGGTTCTCATTGCCGTTACTTTACGCGATCACCTGCACCGTCGCGGCCACCCACGCGCCCGCGCAGCACGCGCGCGAGAAACGCTGCACCCGCCGCCAGCACCGCCATGATGACCAGCAGCACGATCTGGTAGCCGCGGTCGTAGGCGGCCACCGCCTGTGCGAACCACGCACCCTGCCCGCCTTCGCGCGCCACGTGCAGTGCCTGGCTGAACCCTTCGCGCGCCGCGGCCGGCATGTCCGCCGCATCGGGCAGGAAGGCGCCGTACATCGCTGCACCGAGGCTGCCCAGGAGCGCAACTGCCAGCAGGCCACCGAATTCGTAGGACACCTCTTCCACCGACGAGGCCATGCCCGCACGGTGCGCCGGCACGTTGTTGAGGATGGCGGTGGACGCGACCGAGATCGCCGCGCCCATGCCGACGCCGGTCAGCGCCATGCCCGCCACCACCCAGCCCAGGCCATGCGGGAAACCGAACGCGACCACGGCCACGCCCACCGCGCCGGTGGTCAGGCCACCACAGATCAGCGGGCGCAGGCCGACCCGGTGCAGGATGCTGCCACCCAGCAGTGCACTCGGCAGGCTGCCCAGCGCCGCCACCGAGACCAGCAGGCCGGCCTGCAGCGGACTGAAGCCGGCGACCAGCTGGAAGCGCTGGGTGGTGACCAGCTGCAGGCCGGCCAGCGCGAACAGGGTGAACACCGCCGACAGCGTGCCGGCGAGGAAGGCGGGATTGCGGAAGATCGCGAAGTCCAGCAGCGGGTACGGCAGGCGCTGCTGGCGGCGCGCGAAGGCCACCGCGCTGACCAGCGCCAGCAGCAGCGCGCCGGCACCCAGTGCATAAGAAGGCGGCGTGGCGATCAGCGACTTGATCGCCAGCACCAGGCCGGACAGTGCCGCCAGCGCCAGCAGCGAGGACAGCAGATCCCACGGGCGCGAAGTATCGCGCTGGCCTTCGGGGGCCAGCAGCAACGTTGCAATGAACGCCACCAGCACCACGGGCACGTTGACCAGGAACACCGAACCCCACCAGAAGTGCTGCAGCAGCAGGCCACCGATGATCGGGCCGAGCGCCGCACCGACGATCGCCACCGAGCCCCAGATCGCGATGGCGATGTTGCGCTCACGCTCCTCGTGGAAGCTCAGGCCGATGAGTGCCAGGGTGGCCGGCATCATCGCCGCCGCGCCTACCGCCAGGAAGGCACGCGCGCCGATCAGCTGGGCAGGTGTGGCCGAGAATGCGGCTGCCAGCGAGGCGATGCCGAACACCACCAGCCCGATCAGGAACATGCGGCGATGGCCCAGCCGGTCGCCCAGGGTGCCGGCGCCGAGCAGCAGGCCGGCCATCACCAGCGGGTAAGCGTTGATGATCCACAGCGCCTGCCCGGCGCTGGCCGACAGTTCCTCGGTGAGGGTGGGCAACGCGGTGTACAGCACGGAGTTGTCCAGCGTGACCAGCAGCAGGCCGGCGGCGACGGTGAAGAGCAGCGCCCAGCGACGGGCACGGGACAGGGCCGGAGCACCGGCCAGGGGCTGGGAAAGCGCCATGGAACACACCAGGAGCGGGATTGGATGATCATAACTATACAGGATGTACTGTATAGTTATGAGAACGGGCGCTGGCACGGTTCAGGTTTCGCGTTTGTAGAGTCGAGCTTGCTCGACTGCTCAGGCGCAGCCGCGCATGGCTCGACTCTACAAAAGGCAGACAGCGGTTACCGGCAGCCTTCCGGTAGCGCGGCGATGGCCTCGACGACCGCCCCCTGCATGCCCTGCCCCACGGCCATGTCCAGCTCGCCGCCGGTACTGCCGTGCTGGCGTTGCAGCTCGCTCTCGCAGGCACCCCGCACGCGCCTGCGCGCGTTGGACCGCAGCATGCTGCAGCGCCAGTCCCCCGGGCCCAGCGGCAGCACCGAATAGACCACGCTGTTGCAGGCATTGCCTGCACGCTCGACCAGGCTGCGGCCGCCGAAGTCGCGCGGCACGCTGCTGTGCGCCGGGTCGTAATAGCTGTCGGGGAAGCTGCGCGCGTACTCCTCGACGTCCACCTGAAGCGGCATCGCGCCAGAGGCGGGCAACTGGAGCGGTGCACCGCAGTCCGTGCTGTCGGCGCGGTGCTGGATGAACTGGTAGATCGGCCGATCAAGCCGACGGTCCTGCGCGGTCACCGCACTGACCGCACCGAGCACCGGCAGCGCGGCGCGATTGGCCATGCGTGCCAGCACACCGGCCTCGGCCGGCACGCAGCGATCACGCACGGTGGCCGCCAGCAGGAACACCACGTCATCACGGAACGCCCGATCCTCGCGCAGGTGCCGCTCGATGTCGGCCTGTAGCGCGGGCACCGGTGCGGGGAACGCGACGGACGGCGGGCGACCCTGCAATGCCCACCGCTGCCACACCAGCAGCGCGGCACCGGCCAGCAACAGCACCGCACCGATCCCCAGCCAGTGCGCGCGCCGCATCAGCTGCCGATCGCCGTCAGCGTGGCCGCGTCCGCATCGTAGGACGCGCTGGCGATGTCGGCCTCGAAGCGCTTGATCCGCAGGTGCCCCGACAGCCGATAGGCATCCCACAGATTGCCGAGTGCAATCGGCTTGGCCAGGGTCACGTGGATGATCTGGTTCGGTGGCGGTGGCGGCACGTGGATGCAGGCGCCGTAGAACGGCACGAACAGCAGTTCGTTCACTGCACCGGCATCATCCATGCCCAACGGCACCACGTAGCCGTCCAGGTCGACCTCGCGACCGTCCACGTCTTCGACGACGGCAGCGGAGCCGAACTGCTGCGCGCGGTCGGGGCTGGAGTGGTCGATGGCCGCGCCCGGCGGCGTGCCCGAACCCGTGTCATCGATCAGCCCACCGACGCCGGCCATCGCGCCCATGCCGCCGCTGCGGTCGATGCCGATCTGCGGCGGCGGACGCAGGAACGCATCGTCCTCCGGCATCAACGCATTCCAGGCCGTGATCGCGCCCTCCGCAGGCGCGGCCTTGGCAGCCGTGCTCACGGCATCGGATGTCGCCGTGGCGGCTGCAGGTTCGGCCGCCGCGTCGGGCACATCGCCACCGGGCCGGCTGCAACCGGCCAACACCATCAGCACCAGGACACAGGCGTTACGGTTCATAGGGCCTCAACTCGGGGTCTGCCATGGTGTAGGCCGAACCGGCCAGGTCGTCGTCCACGCGCTCGGCGCGCAGCGTGCCGGCGAGGAAGAACGGCGAGTACATGTCCGGCATGTCGATCGGCCGCGACAACCGCACGTGCACGATCTGGTTCGGGGGTGGCGGCGGCACGTGGATGCAGGCGCCGTAGTACGGCACGAACAGGAACTCGGTAAGCCGGCCATCGCTGGCATTGGCCAGCGGCACCACGTAACCGGGCAGACGCACGGCGCGGTCCAGCACCGTATCCACCGTGCGGAAGGTGCCGAACTGGGCCATGCGCCGGTTGCCGTTGTGCTTCACTTCCGGCCCGTCGCCACGTTCCAGCGCGGCCAGCTCATCGGCCGGCATCATCTGCAGCCAGTCCAGCTCCTGCTCGGCGGCCGCTTGGGTTGTCGCACCGTCCTGCACAGGCGATGGCGGCAGGGCCTGCACCCCGGTATCCACCGGACGTTCGCAGCCGGCCAGCAGCAGGATCACAGCAAGGGAAAGCCACGTGCGCATCGCTCAGGCTCCTGCCGACAGGCCGTCGGCCAGGGTGCGCCGATAGGCCAGCAAGGCCGGCACCAGGCCGGCCACGGCACTCAGCACCAGCACCCCGCCTACCCACGCCAGCTCGCGCAGGTCCGGCCAGACATGAGTGATCGACAGACCAAAGTTCGCCAGCGCCCAGCCACGTCCTGCCAGACTCGCGGCCACCAGCACGGCCAAGGCCAGAACGCAGGCCATGCCGCTGGTCGCCACCGCTTCCAGCACCAGCAGGCTGGCGATGTAGCGTGGCCTCGCACCCGTGGCGCGCAGCACCGCCATCTCGCGACGGCGCTCCTGCAGGGTCGACACCAGCAGCGCCACCAGCGAGACCAGGCCCAGCAGCACGACCATCGCACTGATCAGCTGCAGCGCCCGCTCGGCCGTGCCCAGTGACTGCCACAGCTGCTGCAGGGTCACGCCGGGCAGGATCGCCAGCAGTGCCTCGTCGGGGTAGTCATTGATCGCGCGCTGCACCGAGAACGTCGCGATGCGCGAGTTCAGGCCGAGCATGAGGGCGGTGATGCTGGTCGGAGTCAGGTCCAGGTGCCGCGCCTCCTCGGCGCTGACCTTGTGCCCGCGCAGCTGCACGCCCGAACGCCAATCCACATGGATGGCCTCGATCGCAGGCAACGACACCAGCACCGACGAATCCACCGGCGTGCCGGTCCGCTGCAGCACGCCGCTGATGCGGAATGGCTTGTCGGCATGCTTGGCCAGGGTCACTGCAGCGGTGCCATGGGCGAGCACCATCTCATCGCCCACCTGCACGCCCTGCGCGCGGGCGACATCGGCGCCAACCACCGCGTCGTACAGATCATCGAAGGGCTTGCCCCCGGCGAAGGCCAACGTGTGCCCCGCACCGTAGCGGTAATGCTCGAAATAGCCACCGGTGGTGCCGATCACCCGGTAGCCGCGCCAGGAATCACCCAACGACAGCGGCACCGCCCACTTCACCTGCGGCAGTGTCGACAGTTGCTGGTAGGACTGCCAGGACACGTTGTTGGTCGGGTCGCCGATATGGAACACCGAGTACAGCAGCAGGTTCACCGGCCCCGAGCGCGCGCCGACGATCAGATCGGTGCCCGAAACGGTGCTGGCGAAACCCTCATGCGCCTGCACGCGCATGCGCTCCACGCCCAGCAGCAGGGTCACGCTGAGGGTGATGACCAGGACGGTCAAGGACACGCTCAGCGCACGGCTGCGCAGGCTGGCCCAGGCAAGTTCAAACATGGGCGGCTCCGGCGTGGTTGATGTCCTGCAGCTGCACGACGCGGTCGAACAGCGGTTGCAGGCTGTCGTCATGGCTGACCACCACCGCGGTGGTACCGGCCGCGGCACATTGCGCGGCCATCAGCTGCAGGAAGGCGGTGGCCGCTTCGCGGTCCAGTGCCGAGGTCGGCTCATCGGCGAGCAGCACGGCCGGGCGACCGATCAACGCGCGCGCTGCCGCCACGCGCTGCTGCTGGCCGACACTGAGGGTGCCGGCCCGGCGCTGCAGCAGGTCCGGGTCCAGGTGCAGGGCCTGCAGCAGGCGGAGGATTTCCTCATCCAGCGGCCGACCGACCCGAGCGCTGCGCGCGGGCGCGAAGCGCAGGCCCAGCGCGATGTTGTCGCGCACGCTGAGGAAGGGCAGCAGGTTGAACTGCTGGAAGATCACGCCGAGATGATCGGCGCGGAAGCGGTCGCGCGCCGCCGGCTTCAGTGTGTGCACGGCCGTGCCGGCCACGCTCACCTCGCCCTGTTCGGGGCGCAGCACACCGGCCAGCAGGCCCAGCAGGGTGCTCTTGCCCGAACCGCTGGCGCCGCGCAGCAGCACGCTGCTGCCGGCGGCGATGCGCAGCTGCGGAATATCCAGCACGGTGCGTCCGCCATAGCTGAAACGCACCTGCTCCAGCGCGATCACCGCGGCGGTGTTCATGGGGCCAGCACCACGCGCAGGTTGTCGGCGGTCAGCACGGTGCGGCTCTGGCCGGCCGCCGTCGCGCTGTTGACGATGACCTCGTGCAGGTTCGGGAAGACCTTCGGCAAGGCCAGCACCAGCACGCGCAGCGCGGCCGGGTTGGCGCACTGGTAGCGCAGTTCGGCGTTGAAGCCGGCATGCGTGTGTTTGGCCGGCGTAGTGGCAGTGGCGGCCGCGGCGGCGGCAAAGCCCTCGGCGCGCGCGTCACGTTTCAGCGGCGTGCACTGCGCTGCGGTGGGCAGGGTCAACCAGTCGCCGCGCTTGAGCGTGGCCAGTGCCGCGTCCAGCGCCGCCTGTTCGGTGGCATTGGCTGGCGGCCGTTCGAAATCGAGGATGCCGATGCCCGGCGCCTGCAGGGCCAGTTCAAGGGTGCCCTGGTCCACGGCCAGGTCGACCGTGGCCTGGCCATGCACGTGGGCACCGAGCTGGCGCACGTCGTGTGCGTGCACGGCAGGGGCGGCAAACAACAGGAACAGCAAAACGGAACGCTTCATGGGGGACTCCATCATTGTTACTATGTAACATTATGGACCACATCCCCACGCCGCCCGCAAGGGCAATGCCCCAGCCGCCAGCTTCGGCACGCTGGCACCCCCGTCTCGACCTGGCCGGCGCCTGGCTGTCCCTGGCCTGCGCCGCGCACTGCATCACCCTGCCCCTGCTGCTGGCCTTCGTGCCGGCGGCGATGATGGCCCTGCGCTCGTTCCAGCACCCGGCCCACGGCGCGATGACCGCGCTGCTGGTGATGTCGCGCTGGGAATGGGTGTTTGCCGTGGTCGCCTCCACCGTGGCCATGGCCAGCACCGTGTCGGGCTGGCGTCGCCACCAGCAGTGGCGGCCGCTGCGGCTGGCGGCCTGCGGCGCGGTCGCGCTGCTGGCGTCGTCGCTGTACATGCCGTTGAAGGAATCACTGGTCTGGCACGGCGTGGCGACCGCCTGTGGCGGCGTGTTGCTGGCCACCGCCCACATCCTCAACCGGCGGGCATTGCACCGGTAGTCGTCCACCTTGGTGGACGTTCCCAACGTGCCAACCAAGGTTGGCATCTACCCGGCGTCGGGGGCCAACCCCTGCGCGTCGCGTTCGCGCAGCAGGTCGGCGAACGCCTTCAACGCGGGCGGCAGATGGCGGTGGCCGGGGAAATACAGGTACAGCCCCGGGAACGGCGGGCACCACGCATCAAGCACCGGCACCAGCGCGCCGCTGTCGAGGTCTTCGCGGATATGCCATTCGGACAGGAACGCCAGGCCGACACCGGCCAGCGCTGCCGCGCGCGCCGCCTGCAGTTCGCCCACCACCAGCCGCGGCGGCGGATCGACCTGCAGCACCTGGCCGCGATGCTCCAGCTCCCAGCGGTACAGGCCGCCATGCGAGAGCCGCATGCGGATCGCCCCGTGCCCGGCCAGCGCATCGGGCGTGGCCGGCGTACCGTGCTCGGCCAGATAGGCCGGCGAGCCGACCACGCGCATCCGCTGCTGCCGGTACAGCGGCAGTGCCACCATGTCCTGCGGCAGCTGCTCATGCAGGCGCACGCCGGCATCGAAACCATCGGCAACGATGTCCACCAGGCGCGCCTCGGCAGACAGTTCCAGCCGCACCTGCGGATAGCGCTGCACGAAGGCCGCCACCAGCCCGGACAGCATGCGCGTGCTTTCCGGCGGCACGCTGATGCGCAGCGTGCCACTGGGGTGCTCCGCATCGCCATGCAGCTCCTCCGCCGCGGCCTGGATCTCGGCCACGGCCGGGCCGATCCGCGCGACGTAACGGGCGCCGGCCTCGGTCAGGGCCACGCTGCGTGTGGTGCGGTGGAACAGCCGTGCCTGCAGCCGTGCCTCCAGGCTGGCCACCGCATGGCTCAGTGCCGAGGTCGACATGCCCAGCTCGCGTGCGGCCGCACGGAAACTGCCACGCCGGGCCACGGCGAGGACCGCATCGAGTTCAACCAGACCGGAACGGTGCACGGCATGCCTCCAATAGTCCCGAATACCGGGACACCCCATCCACGATAGACCGGATTCTCTGAACGGTCGAGCCGGGCCAGACTTTGCCCACACCTTCCCGCTCCGCAAGGAACCACTCATGCAACGCATCGAACAGCACTACATCAACGGCGCCTTCGTGGCCTCGCACGGCCAGGACACGGCTGACCTGCACAACCCCGCCACCGAGGAAGTCATCGGCACGGTCCGCCTTGGTGACGCCGTGGACGCCGAACGCGCGATCGCCGCCGCCAAGGTCGCCCTCCCCGCGCAGGCCGCCCGCAGCGTGGCCGAGCGCCTGGCCATGCTCGGCCGCTTCCGCGATGCAATGGCCGAGCGCAGGGATGCCCTGCATGCCGCGGTGCTGGCCGAGTACGGTGCGCCCGCGGCGCGTTCGCGCTGGATGGTCGAACACCCGGTGCAGGTCATCGACGATGCGATGCGCGTACTGGCCGACTTCCCGTTCCAGCGCAGCGTCGGCCAGGCGCAGGTGCATCTGCTGCCGGTGGGCGTGGCCGGACTGGTCACGCCCTGGAACAGCAATGCGTCCTTCATCTGCGGCAAGCTGGCCACCGCCCTCGCCGCCGGATGCACGGCGGTGGTGAAGCCCAGCGAGATGTCCGCGCTGCAGACCCAGGTGGTGATGGAGGCCCTGCATGCGGCGCAGCTGCCGGCCGGCGTGGCCAACATCGTCAACGGGCTGGGCCAGGAGGTGGGCGCGGCGCTCAGTGCATCGCCGGATGTCGCGAAGATTTCTTTCACCGGCTCGACCGCCACCGGCCGCGCGATACTGCGTGCGGGGGCGGAGACCTTCAAGCGTGTCACCCTGGAACTGGGCGGCAAGTCGCCCACGCTGATCCTCGCCGATGCCGATGCACAGACGGCGGCGACGCTGGCCGTGCAGGCCGGCTTCATCAACAGCGGCCAGGCCTGCGTCGCCGGCACCCGCATCCTGGTGCCGGAATCACGCCGAGCGGAGTTCGAGAACGCGCTTGCAGCGGCGGTACGGGCCGTGCGCAGCGGCGACCCGAATGATGCCGCGACCACGGTCGGGCCGATGGTCAGCGAACGGCAGTGGCAGCGCGTACAGGGCTATATCCGCGCCGGCCTCGAGGAAGGCGCGCGGCTGCTGGCCGGCGGTGAAGGTCGCCCCGAGGGTCTGTCGCGCGGCTGGTACGTGCGCCCCACCCTGTTCACCGGCGTGCGCAACGACATGACGATTGCCCGTGAGGAGATCTTCGGGCCGGTGCTGTGCGTGATCGCCTACCGCGATGAAGCCGAGGCGGTGGCGATCGCCAATGACACGCCGTATGGCTTGAGTGCGCTGGTGATCGGCGCGGATGAAGCACATGCGACGGCGGTGGCGCGGCAGATCCAGTCCGGCCGCGTGCTGGTGAACACGCTGCGGCACGAGCCGCTGGCCCCGTTCGGCGGCATGAAGCAGTCGGGTATTGGCCGCGAGAGCGGCGCATGGGGCATGGAAGCATTCCTGGAAGCGCAGACCTTGGTGGTGGGGTGATGGCCGTCCACCGGTAGCGCCGGGCCATGCCCGGCGGATTTGGCGAGTGCCAACCAAGGTTGGCACCTACCGGTTCGCGGCGCGGCGGCTGTGCACCCAGTAATACAGCGTCGGCAGCACCAACAGGGTCAGCAGCATCGCCGACAGCAGGCCGCCGATCACCACCACCGCCAGCGGCTTCTGCGTCTCGGCGCCAATCGCGTGCGAGGTGGCCATCGGCAGCAACCCGAACATCGCCAGCAACGCCGTCATCAGCACGGTGCGCAGGCGCTGCAGCGAGCCCTGCACCACCGACTGCAGCAGGTCCATGCCCTGCTCGCGCAGCTGCGCAAACCGGCTGAGCATGACGACGCCGTTCAATACCGCCTGCCCGAACAACGCGATGAAGCCGATCGCCGCCGACACCGACAACGGAATGCCGGTCAACCACAGGGCGAGGATGCCGCCGATCATCGCCAGCGGCACGTTGGCCAGGATCAGCGCCGCACTGCTGATGTCCTTGAAGGCATCAAACAGCAGCACGAAGATGATCAGCACCGACAGCGGAATCACCCAGCCCAGCCGCTTCATCGCACGCTGCTGGTTCTCGAACTCACCCGACCACTCCAGGCGGTAGCCCTCGGGCAGCTTCACGCTGGCATCCACCCGCGCACGCATGTCGGCCACCACGCTGCCCATGTCACGGCCGGCGATGAAGATGCTCACCGCCTTCACCCGCTGCGCGTTCTCGCGCGAGATGTTGATCGCACCGCTGGCCATCTGGAAATCGGCCACGTCGGACAGGGTCACGGTATGCCCGTCGCCGATGCCCACCGGCACCATGCGCAGGCGCTGCAGGTCACGGTCGGCATCGTCCAGGCGCAGGGTGATCGGGAACTTGCGGTCGCCCTCCCACAGCTCGCCCACTTCGCGGCCGCCCAGTGCGGTCTCGATCACCTCATCGATGTCACGCACGTTCAGGCCATAGCGCGCGGCACGATCACGATCGATCTGCACCTGCAGCTGCGGCAGCGAGCCATCGCGGTCGATGAAGGCGCTCTCCACGCCGTCCACGCCGCGCACCTGGCCGAGAATGGCCTGGGCTTCCCGGTTAAGCACCTCCAGGTCGGCACCGCTGACCTTGATGACCACCTGGCCCTTGATCTGCGAGATGCTCTCCAGGATGTTGTCGCGCACCGGCTGCGAGATCGAGAACTCGGGGCCGGGTATGCGCTGTTCCAAGGTGCGCTGCAGGTCAGCGATCAGCTGCCGCTTGTCCACGCCCTTCGGCCATTCCTTCTCCGGCTTCAACGCCACCAGTGCCTCGATCTGGTTCGCGCCCTTGGCGTCGGAGCCATCTTCGGGGCGGCCCAGCTTGGCCACCACCGTGGACACCTGCGGATAGGTGTTCACCAGTTCGCGGATGCGCCGCGACTGCTGCTGCGCCTCGGCCAGGCTGGTACTGGGGTCGAGCGTGGCCGTCAGCCAGATCGAGCCTTCATCCAGCTCCGGCAGGAACTCCGAGCCAAGCCGCGTACCCAGTGCCAGGGTGCCGACCAGCAGTGCAACGGCGGTCAGCACCACCGCCCGCGGGCGGGCCAAGGAACGCTCCAGCAGCGGCTGGTACCAGCCAGTCAGGCGGTCCATCAGCGGGTTCTCACCGCGCATGCGGTCACGCCGCAGCCACCAGTAGCAGAACAGCGGCACCACGGTCAGCGCCAGGATCAGCGCGCCGATCAGCGCCGAGGTCACCGAATAGGCCATCGGCGCGAACATCCGGCCTTCCTGGCGCTGCAGGGTGAAGATCGGAATATGTGCGGCGATGATGATCAGCATCGAGAAGAACGTCGGCCGCCCGACCTCCGAGGCTGCGGACAGCACGGTGGAGAACCGTGTCTTGCGGTCTGCCGTGGGCGGCAGCGCCGACAAGCGCGAGACGATGTGCTCGGTGACGATCACCGCACCGTCGATGATGATGCCGAAGTCCATCGCCCCCAGCGACAGCAGATTGGCAGGCACGCCCCACAGGTGCAGGCCCAGGAAGGTCGACAGCAGGGCCAGCGGCATCATCGCCGCCACGATCAGCGCAGCGCGGGCGTTGTAGAGGAACAGCCACAGCACCAGGAACACCAGCACCGCGCCTTCCAGCAGATTGCGGAACACCGTCTTCAGCGTGGTCGAGACCAGCCAGGAGCGGTCGTAGAACGGCTCGATGCTGACGCCTGCCGGCAGCTGGTTGGCTTCGATCTCGGCCACGCGCGCATGCAGGGCGTCGAGCACATCGGACGGATTCTCGCCCTTGCGCATCAGCACCATGCCGAACACCGCGTCATCGCTGTCGTCCTGGCCGACCAGGCCCTGCCGCGGAAGGCCGGTATCGGCGATGCTGGCCAGGTCGCGCACCAGCACCGGCGTGCCACCCTTCTGCGCGACCACCACGCTGCCGATGTCGGCCGGGGAACGCATCAGGCCGACGCCACGGATCAGGAACTGCTGCTGGCCACGCTCCACGTAGCCGCCACCGGCATTGGAGCTGCCTTTTTCCAAGGCTTCGGAAAACTCACTCAGGCTGATGCCGCGGTCACGCAGCTTGTCCAGGTCCGGCTTGACCTGGAAGGTGCGCGCATAGCCGCCAAAGCTGATCACATCGGCCACGCCCGGCACGGTGCGCAGGCCACGTTCCATCACCCACTCCTGCACGGTGCGCAGTTCGGTGGGACTCATGTGCGGGGCCTTCAGCACGTAGCGGTAGATCTCGCCCACCGCCGAGCTCATCGCTTCCAGCTCGGGGGTCACGCCCTCGGGCAGGTCCACGCCCTGCAGGCGCTCCAACACCTGCTGGCGTGCGAAATAGTCATCGGCCTTGTCGTCGAAGGTCAGGATGATCATCGACAGGCCGAACTGCGTATGCGAGAACACCCGCACCGCGTGCGGAATGCCTGACAGCGCCACTTCCAGCGGCATGGTGACTTCGCGCTCGACCTCCTCGGCGGCGCGGCCAGGGTGCAGCGAGACCACGGTCACCTGGGTGTCGGACACGTCGGGGAAGGCTTCCACCGGCAGTACCCGGAACGCGGCGATGCCGGCGCCGATGAACAGCAGCAGCGCCAGCATCACCATCAGCGGCTGGCGCAGGCAGTAGGCAATCAGGCGATCGATCATGGGGCGGCATGCCCCATCGCAGGAGCGGCCGTTGCGGAGGCTGCCATCGCCGACGCCGGTGCGCTGTCCACCAGCTGCTGCAGCAGCAGGCCGCCCTCGACCACCACGCGGCTGCCGGCCGCCAGCCCTTCGCGCACCCACAGGCGCCCGTCACCCAACTCCTCGGCCTGCACGGCGCGACGCGCGTAGTGGCCCTTGCCTTCGTCCACGAACACCACCTGCTTACCATCGATCAGCAGCACGGCGGCATCCGGCAGCGACACGCCGCCCTGCGCCGGCAGCGCCACCTGGGCGCGCACGTACTGGCCGGCCTTGAAGCTGCGGCCGTGGTTGTCCAGTTCGGCGCGCGCCTGCACCACGCGGCGCTCGCTGTCGACGAAGTCATCCACATGCCGCAGGGTCGCCTGCAGCGTGCTGCCATCGGCAGCCGGCACGCGCACCGTCATGCCCGGCTGCAGGCGCCCGGCCAGGCTCTCGGGAATATCCAGCAACAGCCACAGGCGGTCGGGATCACCGATCACCGCCAGCGGCTGCTCGCCATCGGGGCCCACGTTCATGCCCGGGCTCATCCGCCGTTCCACCAGCACGCCGTCGATGGGCGCGCGCAGCGGCAGGCGCTGGTCCACGCGGTTGCCATTGCCATTGCCATAGGCGGTGGCGAACGCAGCGGCGCGTGCATGGTCGGCCTGGCTGCCGGCGAAATGTGCTTCGGCCTCGTCCAGTTCGCGGCCCGAGGCCACGCCGGCGGCATGCAGTTCGCGGGTGCGCTCCAGCTCACGGCGCGCCTGCTGCAGCTCGGCCCGCCCGCGCACGCCCTCGGCCTGCGCCTGGCCGAACTCCGGCGAAGTGATCCAGGCGATGACCTGCCCGGCCTTGACCTTCTGCCCCGGCTGCGCCTCGATGCGCGAGACCTGGCCCGGCAACGGCGCGCGCAGCGCACTCGTGCGGGTTTCATCCCAGACCACACGGCCCGGCAGCTGCAGCGATGCGCTGGCGCCCTCGCTCACGGCTTCGCTGCGCAGTACGTCCAGCTGGCGGCTGTCGGCCGGGAACTGGATCTGCCCGGCGCTCACCACCGGCGCGCCATCGGAGTACGTCGCCGGTTCACGCCCGCAACCGGACAGCAGGGCCAGCGCGAGCAGCGCAGGCAGCAGTGCGCGGCGCGCACGCGGTTGAGTGGCGGCATGCGGGTTCACAGGGTCTCTCCTTCGGCAACGGACGTGGCGGCGCTCCAGCGCACCAGTGCAATGGCATGGTCGGCACGCGCCTGGATCAGCGCGGCTTCGAACTCGCGCCAGCTGCGGCGCGCATCCAACAGGTCGGTCAGGCTGGCGGCACCGCGGCGATAGGCCAGTTCGATGCCCTGCACGGCCTTGCGTGCACTGTCGGCCTGCAACCCCTCGTAATCCCGGCGGCGCTGCGCGGCGGCTTCGGCACCGGCCTGCAACTGGTCCAGCTCGGCCCATGTCTGGCGCTGCAAAGCATGCAGTTCCAGGGCGGCGGCATCGCGGTCGGCCTCGGCACGCTGGATACCGCCCTGCGCGCGCGACGGTGCCCCCAGGGGAATCGTCACCGACACGCCCCAGGTCACCCCGTTGATGTCGGTCGGCTCGCGCTCGGCCTCCACGCCCCACTGGATGTCGCGGCGGCGCTCGCTGCGTGCCAGTGCAACACCCGCATCAGCCGCGGCCAGGCGCGAACGCGCGGCGCGCAGATCCACCCGCTGCTGCGGATCGGCGGCGCTGCCGGCCGCTTCCCTGCTGGCGTCGGGCCACGCGTCGTCCGCACTGAGAGACGCGCTTTCCTCCCTGCCCAGCAGCAGGGCCAAGGTGTGCTGCGCGTCGCGCAGGTCGAGCGCTGCTTCGCGTGCTGCATCGGCCACCGCGAGGTCATCCACGGCCAGACGGGCCCGGTCCACCGGCGCCATCGCACCGCTGGCGACCTGCCGCTCCGCAGCGGCCATGTGCTCTGCCGAACTGCGCCGGTTGGCCTCGGCGATATCGCGGACGTCCTGCGCCGCCTTCAGTCCGAAATACGCTTCGTGCAGCGCCACCTGCTGCCGGCGGCGCATGTCCAGCTGTTCCAACCCGGCCGCCTCCACCAGCGCGTCCGCCTGGCGCATGCGCAGCGTTCGTTTGCCACCGCGTTCCCAGGTGAAGCCCAGGCCGACCGTGCTGTCGACGCGCTTGTCCTGCCAGCGGCCGCTGCCGACGCCGTGCTTCGGGCTGATCTTGCTGGTGCCCATCGACAGTTCCGGTGCAGGCCGCAATGCAGCGGTCAGCGCATCCCCCTGCGCGCCGCGCAGTTCCAGCGCCGCTGCGCGCAGGTCCGGGTTGTGCGCATCCATGGCACGTTGCGCGTCCTGCAGGCTGATCGCCCACGCCGCAGGTGCACATGCCAATGCGGCCAGCAGGGCCGCCGAACGAGGGAGGAAATTCATGCGCGCCACGGTAAGGTGGCGCACTTGCGCCAAACTTTCCCGAACCTTGCGCGAAGCTTGCAATGCGAATCCTGTTGATCGAAGACGATGCAGCCCTGGCCGATGGCCTGGTGCGCGCCCTGCAGGGCGCCGGCCATCTGTGTGACCACCTCGCGCAGGGCCTGTTGGCGCCCGCGGCGCTCGCTGCGGCGCCCTACGACGTGATGGTGCTGGACCTGTCGCTGCCGGATGTCGACGGCCTGGACCTGCTGTCGCGCCTGCGTGACCAGGGCATCACCCTGCCCGTGCTGATCCTCACCGCACGCGACGGCGTCGAAGACCGCATCCTCGGCCTCGACCGCGGCGGCGATGACTACCTGGCCAAGCCCTTCGCGCTGGGCGAGCTGGAGGCGCGCCTGCGCGCGCTGGCGCGGCGCCGCAGCGATGCACCTGCACAGAAGCGGCTTGGCCGCCTGTGCCTGGACAGCATCCGCCAAGAGGTACAGGTGGACGGCCAGCGCATCGAGCTGACCGCACGCGAGCTGGCCCTGGTCGATGCGCTGATGCAGCAGCCCGGACGTACGGTGACCAAGCAGCGCCTGTTCGATGCGCTGTACAGCTGGGACCACGAGGCCAATCTCTCCGTCATCGAGGTGCATGTCAGCCGCCTGCGGCGCAAGTTCGAACAGGCCGGCGCGGATGTGGGCATCCGCATGCTGCGTGGCCTCGGCTATCGGCTGGAGGCCATCGATGGTTGAGCGCGTGGCGAGCCTGCGCGGGCTGCTGCTGCGGCGCCTGTGGCTGCCGCTGCTGGTGCTGCTGCTGTGCAGTGCGGTGGGCTCGTTCGCACTGGCGCGCTATTTCGCCGGCCAGGTCTATGACCGCTGGCTGCTGGATTCGGCGATGTCCTTGTCCGAGCTGGTGAGAGTGCAGGACGGGCGCGCGGTGATGGACGTGACGCCGGCGATGTCACGCATGTTCACCTGGGACACCGTGGACGAAGTGCACGGCGAAGTGGTCGATGCCGGCGGCGCGCGGCTGTACGGCGATCTGGCTGATGCGCTTCCACGCCCCGCGCAGGCGGCGGACGATGAGCCGGTCTACTACGATGCGCGACTGCGCGGACAGCCGGTGCGCATGGTGGAAGTGCAGGTGCCAACCGCGGACGGGCAGCAGGTGCGCCTGCGCGTGGCCGAGACCCTGCGCAAGCGGCACCGGCTGGAGCGCAAGCTGCTGATGACCAGCGTGCCGTTCCAGGCGGCGATCCTGGCGCTGGCGGCGTGGCTGGCCTGGTCAGGCACCGGCGCGGCAGCGCGGCATGCCAACCAGGTGGCGCGGCGGTTGGCCAGCCCGCGACCAGACCCGCTGGCGCCGCTGGACCCGCAGCAGGAGGCACCGCGTGAGCTGTGGCCTGCGGTGGAGGCCTACAACGCATTGCTGCAGCGGCTGGATGCGATGCAGGCGGCGCAACGGCGCTTCGTCAGCAATGCCGCGCACCAGCTGCGCACGCCGTTGGCGGCCATGCAGGTGGAGCTGGAGAGTTCCCTGCGGCAGCAGGATCCACAGGCGCAACAGCTGGCGCTGTCCGGAACGCTGGCCGGGTTGTCGAGGCTGCAGCACCTGGTCAACCAGCTGTTGCTGCTCAGCCGTTCGGAAGATGCACAGGGCGCTTCGTTGCCGTTGCAGGTACTGGACGTGGCCACGCTGGCGCGCACCGTGGTGGAGCGTTACGCCGACCGCGCGTTGGCTGCCGGGGTGGATCTGGGGTACGAAGGACCGGACGAAGGCGTGCCGGTGCGGGGCGATGCACCGTTGCTGCGAGAGGCGCTGGGCAATCTGCTGGACAACGCGCTCCGCTATGGCGCCGTGCGCGGAATGATCACCCTGAGCGTGCAATGCGATGCGGACGGCGTGCAGGTCTGGGTAGATGATGATGGCGCCGGCATCGACGCGGCCGAGCGTGGCCGCGTCACGGAACGCTTCTACCGCGCCAGCAGCCAGGGCGATGGCTGTGGCCTGGGCCTGGCCATCGTGGCCGAGATCGCGCAGCGGCATGGCGCGACCTTGGACATCGGCAGCGCGCCGATGGGTGGCGCGCGGGTGGGAATGCGGTTCCGCACCCTGTAGAGCCGAGCCCATGCTCGGCTGCTTCTGGCGCGGTGCCTGAGCCGAGCGTGGGCTCGGCTCTACAGGTTCCGCCGCCCGGCGGGGGCCGGGGGGCCCGGTTAGGCGGTGGCAATGAATAAG
>NZ_JACVTV010000037.1:0-37142 GCF_016624625.1 Stenotrophomonas sp. S41
CGTGCCGTTGAAGAACATGGCCGCCATCGGCGGTGCCATGACCATCAGCACAGACATCAGCAGTCCGACATCGCCCTGCTGACCGGCAGTCGACTTTAGGCCGCCGTCATAGTCCAGCAAAACACTCGTGCCCAGATCTCGGTACCGGGAAGAAGATATGCCGAGATGATCACAATGGCCGTAAGGGCAACGACGACGGTCGCCAGCCAGACCAAGGTGCCCATTAAATGCGTCAGCGTTAGATGCGATGCAGCTTCGTAAGGCCCGGGCCGCTTGGGCCCGAGTTGAATCATACGCTTCAGGGTCGGGCGCAGCCCTCAAATAGAATCTTGCACTCAGGCGAACCGCAATTCTTCAGCGCTCTCTTGCGAACAGAGGAAAGACTGGCGGGGGCTTTGGAGTAGGTTCTATTTGCAGGCCCGACTGCTACAGCAGCACAAGAGTTAAAAAACGTCTCCACGCCCTCACAATTTGTCGAACCACGTGCCACGCAGTCTTGAATAGCAAGCTTCACCGCTTCCTGCTCGGTTTGTGCCCCCACGTACCAACCAAGCGTCTTGTCAGCTCCTCTTGCAAGGCCCCCCCATCTAACATTAGGGCGAGCGGTATCACCGACTCCATGCGCGGGCAGGAAAACTGTGTTGTACTCCTGGCTCCCTGGCTGCTGGGCGAACGCGATAGTTGAGATCGTCAGGATAGCCAACGTAGCCGCTCGCAAAAAGAATGTCATACGCCGCTGTCCTTCTTCTTATCCACATAATCCTGCTTGAAGTCCGAAGTCTGGCCCGAGCTGTTACGACCCACATTACCGAAGCTCGAGTTCGCCACGAACTGGCCCAGCGTGCCGTTGAAGAACATGGCCGCCATCGGCGGTGCCATGACCATCAGCACCGACATCAGCAGTCCAACACCGCCCTGCTGAACGGCAGCCGACTTCAGGCCGCCGCCAAAGCCCAGCGAGGCACTCATCCCAAAGATCTCGGTACCGGAAAGGATATAGGCCGTGACGATCGCAAGCGCCGTGCGGGCAACCACTGCGGTTGCCAGCGACACCATGAAGGACAGGACGGCCATCGAGAACATGGTGCCGATTCCGTACAACAACCAGCGCTTGAACAGGTCTTTGGTCTGGTCGAACAGCAGGCAGAGGATGAACAGCGGCCCGAAGCCGACGAACAGCACCAGGGCGATCTTGTAGAGCAGCAGCATGGCGCCGCCGATCACCGATGGGCCTGCAATGCCGATGCCCGTCAGCGAGGTGACGGTGCGCTGGGTTGCTGCGTTCTGGTCACTCTTGTCTACAGGCAGTGCGTCGACCAACGCGAAGATCAGACCCATGGTGCGCAGGTTGTCGTCGATCGAGTCTTGGATGTCGTCGTCATCATTGGCGACAACTCTGTGTACCTCGTTCGGCAGCATGTCGGCGAGAGATACGGTCAGGCTCACGCAGGCAAGTCACATCGGCGTGCAGCTGGAGCCTACATGAAGCTCGCCCCAGCACTGCCTTTTCTCAGGGAACTGCATATCCCTCGTAGACGATCATTCAATCAGCGCCACATTCCTTCACGGATTTCCGACGCGCCGATCGCAGCCCATCGGGAGACATAATGGCAACACGATTACTTGGATCACTCAGACTGGCTGCGACTGCGATGCAAGAGTTAAAGAACGTCTCAAATGCAACACAATTTGGTGATCCACGTGACTCGCAATCCGACTGATGTCAAACGCTGGAACATGCCCATCATCAATTATGAGTAATGCTTCCAACAGCCTGCTCGCCTAGACATACAGGGCGCTTGCAGCTCAAGGCACAGCAACCAGCAGCCAGGTTCCAATGAGCTATTAGGGGTACGCGCAGCCTGCGAAGACAATTTTGCATTCAGCGCCACAGTCTTTAAGAACCTCACGACGAGTGAACCGCTCCCCTTTTGTTGAAATCTGATACCGGCGAGCAGTTGGACCAGCGGCAATCGCAGCACAAGCGTTAAAAAACGTCTTTGAAACCTTGCAATCGTATGAGCCGCGCGCCTCACAGTCCTCAATTGCCAGTGCCCGGGCTTCCTCCTCGCTGTTCGCGGAGAATGTCCAGCCGAGATTTCGATCAGCCCCCTTCGCCCAAGCCCCCCACTTTACTGGCCTGGATGCCGCAGTATCGCCGACACCATGCGCAGGCAGGTAGACGCTATTGTACTCAGGCGTTCCTGCTTGCTGCGCTAGCGCCGTGAGTGGTGACAATAGGACCATCGCAACCATAAATCTGGATATCGCAATCACTATTCATCCCCCTTCTGATTATTTCGATTACTTGGGCTGCCACCCCTACCCACCCAATCCTGCTTGAAGTCCGAAGTCTGGCCCGAGCTGTTACGACCCACATTACCGAAGCTCGAGTTCGCCACGAACTGGCCCAGCGTGCCGTTGAAGAACATGGCCGCCATCGGCGGTGCCATGACCATCAGCACCGACATCAGCAGTCCAACACCGCCCTGCTGAACGGCAGCCGACTTCAGGCCGCCGCCAAAGCCCAGCGAGGCACTCATCCCGAAGATCTCGGTACCGGAAAGGATATAGGCCGTGACGATCGCAAGCGCCGTACGGGCAACCACTGCGGTGGCCAGCGACACCATGAAGGACAGGACGGCCATCGAGAACATGGTGCCGATTCCGTACAACAACCAGCGCTTGAACAGGTCTTTGGTCTGGTCGAACAGCAGGCAGAGGATGAACAACGGCCCGAAGCCGACGAACAGTACCAAGGCGATCTTGTAGAGCAGCAGCATGGCGCCACCGATCACCGATGGGCCTGCAATGCCGATGCCCGTCAGCGAGGTGACGGTGCGCTGGGTTGCTGCGTTCTGGTCACTCTTGTCTACGGGCAGTGCGTCGACCAACGCGAAGATCAGACCCATGGTGCGCAGGTTGTCGTCGATCGAGTCTTCGATGTCGTCGTCATCATTGGCGACAACTCTGTGGATCTCATTCGGCAGCGTGTTGGTCAGGAAGGCAGTCAGGTTCACGCCGGCGAACGACATCGAGGAAGCGGCGATGACAATGAGGAAGGCGCGCAGCGATCCCACCACCAGCGACATGAGCGAATCACGGCTGCGGCCGGTCACGATCATGAACCCCTGCATCAGCACCCACAGGGTCAGCAGGGTCAGCGCGATGCCACTGACCCACCCCATGGTGCGCGAGAGCAGCCCCGACTGGAAGCTTTCGATACGCCCATTGATGAAATCAAGCAGAATCTCAAAGAATGCCCACTGGGTGAAGCTGCTCAGATCGAAGCCCAACGCACTACCCATTATCTCGACGCTCATCGCACTGCTCCATTCACTCAGTTGCCGCCGAGACCGGACATGCCCGGAACGCTGATGCTGCCCTTGCCGTTCAAGGCATTGCGGGTAAGCGCCTCACGGGTGTTGTTGATATGCGCGACACGCGCTTCATAAGCAGACATGTAGGTGCGGTAGCGATCGCGGTCGTTGTCCATCAGTGCGGTCAGTGCCAACAACTCATTGGTGTTGTACTGCACGTTGGCGTAGTCCTCGGCCGCCAGGTTGCGGCGGCGGTCCTCGATCTGCTTCAAGCGGTCATAGTTCTTCTGGGCCCGCTCGAACATGCGCATCGAGAACCGGTACTGCGCCAGTTCGGTCTGTGCCGCGGCCATGCACAGCTGCTGCTGCTGCTGGCCCAGCGTGGTGCTTGCACCGGCCGGGCACAGCTGGTCCATGGCGGTGGCGGTGGCGGTCGGCTGGCTCGCGTTGAGCGCCTCGTCACCGGTCGGCGTGGCGATCATCTCCGGTGTCTGCGTGTCCTGGCCGTTGCGCGGCGTGATCTGCAGTTTCCGGTTGAGATCCTTCAGGTTGCCGTTGACCGTACCGTTGTCGCCGATGCGGGTCTTGATCTCTTTCAGCTGCGACGTGACGCTTCCGCCGTCGTTACCGATGTTGCCCTTGATGTCGTCCAGCCTGCGCTGCGTCTGGGTATCGTTGACCTGCCACGCGGCCATTGCGGCGCCGGTGCCCAGCAGCGAGACGATCGCCAGCGAGAGGATGACCCACTTGTTGGAGCGCGGCATGGCCAAGGAAGTACCAAACATCCGCTGCCATGCCTGGCCGAAGCTCTGCTGGCTGCCGTGCTGGCGGTGTGCTTTAGAGTTCATGGTTCACCTCTGCTGTTCTTTATGTCATCTATTGCGGGGCAGGCCGTTCAGCGCGTGGCCGCGCGGCGGTCTGGGGTTGCACTGCTGCGGGCACTGCCGCGTCCGGATCCCTTGCGGTTTTCGTAGAACGCCTGCAGCCATTCCTCTGGCGTCAGTTCATCGCGATCGACTTCCAGGCGCTGCGACTGCTCGCTCAGCACCCGGTCGAGGACTTCGATGTTGTCGGTGCTGGCACTGATGACGGCCAGGGCATCATCCATGCCCCGCAGGTTCAGCTGGCACACCGTGGAACCATGGCCCTGCTTGACCAGGAAACTGCGCGAGCGCTCATCCAGACTGACGACCACTTCAAACTCGGCCTCGGTCAACTTCAGGCCTTCCATGTAATCCTCGCGCGAGGCGCTGGGATTGGGCAGCAGGATGAAGGTCGCGGTCTGTTCGATCAGCGCGGCGGAGATGTCGCTGGCCAAGGCGTCTTCCGGGCTCTGGGTGGCGAAGATGCCCAGGCCGTTCTGCTTACGGATGGTCTTCTGCTTGTTCTTGGCAAATTCCTTCAGGGCGCCGCCGCCATCAAGGATCTTCCAGAACTCGTCCATCACGTAGATCAGCGGCCGCCCGTCGATCAGCTCTTCCAGGCGGTGCAGCAGGTAGTTGATGACCGGCACGCGCACTTCGGCGTTGTCGATGATGTCGGTGTAGTCGAAGCCGATGATGTTGGCCCGCTGCAGATCGATGATGTCGGTCGGGTTGTCGAACACCCAGCCCAGGGTGCCACTGACGGTCCACTTGCGCAGGCGCGCGTACAAGCCGTCGTCGCCCATGTTGGGCAGGCTTTTCTGGAAATTGGACATCGAGCGCAGGTGCATCGGCATGTCGAGCATGCTTTCCACCGCGCGGAAGATGTCCTCCTCCTCACGCGCGGTGTAGACGGTCTTGGCCGCCAGCACCTTGATCAGGTCGCCGAGGAACTGCACGTTTGCATCGTTGCGTTCGCACTGGAACGGGTTGAAGCCGGTAGGCCTGCCGTTGTCCAGCGCAAGGTAGTTGCCGCCACAGGCGCGTACGAAAATCTCCGCGCCGCGGTCCTTGTCGAAGAAGAAGATGGTCGGCGCCGGCTGGTATTTCTGCACCTGACTGAGCAGGAAATTGATCAGCGCCGTCTTGCCGGTACCGGACTTGCCGATGACCAGGGTATTGCCGATGGCCTTTTCACCCAGCGAGTTCTCGGCCGGATGGGTGGCGTGGAAATTGAAGTAGTACGGCTGGCCGTTGGTGGTCTGCAGTACCGTCAGGCATTCGCCCCACGGGTTGTTGTCGCGCTTGCCGGTGGCGAAGTTGTGCAGCGGCGACAGGCCCAGGAAATTCAGCGAGCTGACGTTGGCCAGCCGCGTGCGGTAGCGCCAGTTGGCCGGCAGCTGCGAATAGAACGACGAGCACACCGCCAGGTCCTCCTTGGCGGAGACAAAGCCGGCATTGGACAGTTCCGCGCGGGTGGCAGCCAGGTTCTGCGACAGCGTCTTCTGGTCGTCCGCATACAGGGCCATGATGAAGTGGTATTCACCCAGGACGAAATTGCCCGAGGCGACCTGGTCCATCGCATGGTCCATTTCGGAGATCTGGCTGACGGCCTTGTCGCCGGAGGAGATCATCATGCCCTTGGTGCGATCGAGCACCTTCAGCGCATCCTGGCGGCCCATGGGGCTGAAGGAATGGGTGATGACGTATTCGAAATCCAGGTACTTGAGGCCATTGAGGATGCCCGGGTAGGTGGCCTCGCTGTATTCCTTGATGTTGAGGATGGCGCCGTAGTGGTTGCGTCCGCCTGGGGCGTTGATGACGAAATCACCCGATTTGGCCGAGAACATGTGCCGGGCGACCGGCAGGTAGTCGCTCACCGAGGCACGCAGCACCGGCACCGGCTCATCGATGCGGTTGAGCAGGTAGCCAAAGAAGCTCAGCACTTCAGAGAACACCACGCCGTTGTCGGCTTCATACATGGACAGCCGGTGTGGTGCGTAATCCTTCAGCACCGCCTCGACGTTGCCGGCCAGTTCCATCACCTTGTTGACGGCCTGGTCCTGCTCTGACTGCAGGCGGACCAGGTCACTGGAGCGCTCGACGAACTTTTTGCCGACCATGACCGGGCGATAGATCATCGTCAGGTACAGCTCGTTCTGCATGATCTTCTGCGAGGTCAGGCGATCGTAGTACTCGTCCGACATCTGCTGGTTGAACACGTGGTCGTACTTGCTGCGGATATCCACGCGGCCACGGCGCCGGATGTCATGCACCCAGAAGGCTACGTTGACGAAATCCGGCGCCCGCAGGGTCTGCAGCATGCGGTTGAAGGTGTTGTGCTTGTGCTCCAACTCCCATTCTTCACGCCCCACGAAAGGCAGCCCATCCAGGCGCCAGACAATCAGGAAGTCGCCACCGGTCGTCTTCACCACGTGCGGGGACACGTGGGAAGAGTACGGAATGAACTCGGCGATGGAGGTGTCTGGCGCCTGCATGGGACTAATCCGTTTTCGTGTCTTGAAGGTCGGGGCGGTAGCTGTTCGGAGTGAACACCCACATGCCGTTGTGGTGCTTGACGTTCTTCACCTTGGTGCGGAAGCCCAGACGCAGGCCCAGCAACCGGAAGATCATCTCGTCCTGGCGTGCCATCTGCCGCATGACCATGATGACCACCGGCAGCAGCAGCAGGAACCACATGTCGAAGTAGAACGTCATCAGCAGGCAGCCGCCGGCGGCGATCGCAAAGGGCATGTACGGCACCCCCAGGAACATCGCCGGCCGCGTGCACCCGCGGAAGAGTGTGTCCTTACGCATACTTCATCAGGTCGAGCACCATGATGGCGCTGGTGCTGCCGGCGTTGCCGATGTTGCCGACGTTGTCGGGCAGCAGCATGTTGGCCACCTGGGCAGCGGCGCCGATCAGGAAGCCACCGATCAGGACCGGAGCCACGTCGCTGATGCGCTTGTGGTTGAAGGCGATCTGGTAGCCGGCGAAGATCACGGCAATGGTGACCACGGCGATCGAGGCAATGTTCAGCAGGCCGTTGAGGTTGGTGAAGAAGTTGGTCACGCTGGTCTGCGCACCGGAAGCATCCTGGGCGCTGGCGATGAAGGGCAGCATGCACAGGCTGGCCAGGGCAACGGCGGAGAGCGCGCGGCGGGCGTTGGTGAGGTTGGCGTCGTTCTTCATGGCGGTTCTCTTCTCTTTGATGGGAAAGGGATACAGCGTGGATGCCGGACTGCGGGGGCAGCCCTCGGGTGGTGCTAGAACACCAGCGCAGCGTCGCGCGGCGGCGCTGCAGTTGCTGGCACGGCGGACGCAGGGGCCCCCGCCATGCCGTTGGAACTGGAACCGGGTGCAGCCATCGGCTGCGCTTGCTGGGCCGCCCCCGGCCAGACATTGGGGGCACCTCCCACGGGTTGCACACGCACCGGGGCGTCGCTGGTGGGCACCTGGCCCGCCGTGCGCGGATCGGCCGCAGCCGGCGCCTGCATGGCCTGCACGGCCGCGGGTGCCTGCATCTGCTGCATCTGCTGCATCTGCTGCATCTGCTGCATCTGCTGCACCTGCTGCATCTGCTGGATCTGCTGCATGGACTGCTGCTGACCTGCCGACGCGGGGAGCAGGCGCGACAGCGCCGCCTCTTCCACACGCCGCGCCAGCCGCTCGGTCGCCTCGTCACGCACGACACGACGGTAGGTGGTGGTGCCGGCCGGTACGCCATTGCGGATGACCGGAATGGCATTGCTGGCGACGGTCTGGGTGGAGTTGCCACGCCAGGAGGTCATCACCTTGTCGACGTAACCATGGCGGAAGCCGGTGGTGAAGTTGCCGGAGTAGTAGCAGCTGAAGGCCTTGCCCCAATCGTTGCCCGAACGCGAATAGCATTCGGCCAGGATGCGCGAGCCAGCCTGCAGGTTCGGGCAGACGTTGAAGGCCTTCTCGTAGCTGTCCAGACCGTGGCGGTTGAGGTTGTAGCGATTGACCTGGGCAATGCCCAGCGAGAAGTTGTAGCCCTCACGCTCAAGCATGCGGGTGGTGGACACGGCCTCGGCCAGGTTCTTCGGCTGGCGCGCCAGGCGGCCGCCCACCACGCCGATGGCGTACGGGTTGAACGACGATTCGACGTTCACCACGTGGCGCATGATTTCGTTGGGCACCGCCAGATCGGTGCAGGCCATCATTTCCAGTCCAGGCAGCATGGCGTCCTCCTGTCGGCGTGGGCGTGGGCGTGCTGGTTCATGCGGCCAGCCCTCGCGCGGGATCGAAATCGATGCCGGTGATGAAACGGCGGCCGGCATGTGCCTTGATGTGCACCACGATATCGATGGTGAGCTTGAGCAGGCGCTTGATGACTTCAAACTCAAGGCCAGAGCCTTCGGCCGAGGCCTTGACCATCAGCGCGAGCTGGTCCCAGGTCTGGGACGTGCTGCCGGCGTGGCAACTGGTGATGGAACCGGGGTGGCCGGATGCACAGTTACGGATGAAGTAGAACGACTCATCACCACGCAGCTCGGCCAGGATGATGCGGTCCGGCTTCATGCGCAGGCAGGCTTCCATGCACGACTTGGCACTGGTGTTGCTGGTGCTCTGGCCGCCCTTGGAATACAGCAGGTGCACCACGTTGGGCTGCTGCAGGAACAGTTCGCGGGCGTCTTCAATGGTGACCAGGCGCTCGTCGTTCGAGATGTGATTCACCAGCGACTTCATGAAGGTGGTCTTGCCGCTACCGGTCGCACCGGCCACCACGATGTTCTTGTGGTACTGCACGGCCTTCTTGAAGAAGTTGGCGTAGTCGCGCTGCGCACGCAGCTCCACCAGTTCCCTGTCGTGGTCACTGAGGGTCGGCGCCTGCTCGAGAATCTCGCCGAAGAAGCCATCCTCCTCGTACTGCTCCAGCGTCTTGCCGAAGCGTGCGGGCAGACGGATGGTGATCGACACCCGCCCGGCGTCACACGCCGGCGGGATGACGAACTGGGCACGCTGGCCGGTCGGGAACGTCAACGACACCATCGGATCGGCGTCGGTGATGCGCTGCCCGGTGTTGCTCTCATTGACCACGGCGGTGCAGAACTGCCGCGCACGTTCAAACGTGAGCGACGGGACCTCCACGCGGTTCCAGCCGGACCGGGTTTCCAGGTACAGCTCGCCCGGCCGGTTGATGCAGATTTCAGTCACGTCCGACGAATGCATGTGCTCGCCGATCCCGAGGATCTCGTACTGGTATTCCAGGAAAGCGTTGGATACCCGGGCGGTGGCGGATTCAGCGTTCATTTCTGCACTGGGTCACTGCTCAGCGGATCACGGACGAGAAGTCGACGTCGCGTGCGACGTAGACGTTCACGATCGTGCCCTGGTTGATGGTCACGGTCGGCGGACGGCTCATGTTGCGCTCCACCGCCATGTTGGCCAGGCGCTCCATGGTGCGCGCGGTGGCGCTTTCATACGGGTTCTGCACGACCGCACCGTTGACCACGGTGGACGTTGCCGGGCCGTTCTCGGCAGCGGCGTACTTGAAACCGTCAGCCAGGATGCTGATCAGCAGCGAGGAGGCGATGCGCTGGCCCCAATGGGCGTTGTAGTAGCCCGGCGAACCGGCCGAACCCAGCATGTCCACGCCCGGGCTGGACATGTTGATATCCAGGCCGGTGGGGGTGGTGATGCGGTCCCAGACAATGGCGACGCGGTTGCCGATCGTGCCGTCGCCACCGTAGGAGCCCTGCACCTTCGACCCGCGCGGCAGCAGCAGGCGCTGGCCATCGACCGAGTACACCGGTTCGGTGACCACGCACGAGGTGTAGCCCGGGAAGTCGGAGATCACCCGCGCCTGCAGCACGCAGCGGATGTAGGTGCCGCGAAGCAGCAGGGTATTCGGCTTGTACAGCGGCTGTGCGCTGGTGGGACCGTCCACGACGCCACGCGATGCCGGGCCGCCCGTCGCACCCAGCGCGCCGGGGATGCCGGACGCAGGCGGCGCGCCGGCACCACTGTCAGCCTCGGCGCGGGCGTCGCCCATGCGACGTTCCACCAGGCTCGGGCCTCGGTTGGCTTCCTGGCCGCCGGTGCCATTCATCCCGCCCATGCCGAACCCTTGACCGGACGACGGGCGCTCATCGGTGACCGGCAGCGGCGGCAGGTCTTCCATCGCCGGTGCGGCCTGTGCGCTGCGCTCGGCCGGCAGGGCCGGCAGATCGCGCGGTGCCGCCGGGATGACGACTTCCTGGCGCGGGGCCTTGGCCACGGGCTCCTGCGGGGAGGACATGCCACCGGAGAAGATCCAGGCGGCCAGGCCTGCCAGCACGACGACGATGATGCCGAGGAACAGCAACGCCTTGCGATTCAGACGCTGGACGTCGTCGGCGCGCAGGTAGGGGCTGCCTTCGGTTTCATCCAGCTGCGGCTGGGCCGCGGCGCGACGGGTGTACGGGTTGTCGGCCAGGTGCGGCTCCGACGCCGGATCGACGTGGTCATTGGGAGGAATCTGATTCACTGCTCCGGTCTCCTGCGCAGGGCAATCGCATTGTCGCCGTGGCGCACGACGAGGTAGGCATAGGTGCCGTGGACGACGATCGTGTCGCCTTCCACGGTCGAGTTGACGATGAACTCATCGCCGGACTCGCTGTCACGCGCGAATACTGCCGGGAAGTTGCCGCTCGGGAACCGGCTGCGGTCGCCCATGCGGATGTAGGTGAAACTGCGGTCGTCATACACCGAGGAGGGAACCAGCCAGGTCGGCTGGCGCTTCTTGTAGGTGTAGTCGTAGCCGTAGTAGTAGTCGCGGCCCGGGACCAGCTGGGTATCGAGCGCCGACACCGGTGCATCGGGATCCTTGACCTTGGTCGCCGCAAATTCGGTGTCAGCCGGGTAGACCAGGCGCACCTTGTACTGCACGCCGGCGGCCTTGGCTTCATCCAGTGCACGCCAGCTGGTGGCAACCACCTTCAGTTCAAAGATGTAGGAGTGGGCCGCGGTGCGCACCATCAGGTTGGTGTCAACGTCGACGTTCTTCGGCTTCAGGTAGAAGACGTTCTCGCGACGGCTGATCTCCCAGCCGCCACCGAAGCCGCTGCTGTAATCGAGAATCTGCTCGTGCGGGCTCAGTTCGATCTGCGTGGTGATGCCCAAGCCGGTACGCACCTGGTAGATGCGGTCAGGCGAGTACTCGTAATCCTCGATGACCTTCGCTGCCACGGGCGCGGAGGCACCGATGCAGAGCATCAGCACCAGACCGACGCGCAGCAAAGACTGCAACGTGTTACTCATCGTCCTACTCCCCCTTGTGCTGGCGCATAGCCGGTCTGCTCGGCCGGTTGCGGCGGCAATGCGCCGTTGTTCGCTGGGCCCGGCGGCAGCGCCTGCCCGGACGGATCGGTGGTGTCTGCCGGATACGCGGGTTCCCCCGGCATGCCCGGCATCGGTGCGGTAGCGGCGGCCTGCGCCTGCGGATCAGCGGCCAGCGGCACATCGGCCGGCGCATTCGGCGTGGGCGCGAAATCGTTGTCGACGCGGTAGTTCATCACCCGGAAGCCGAGCGGATTGAGCAGACGATCTTCGTCGGCCAGGCGCAGTTCGGGATCGTAGGTGAATTCCAGCGTGGCGATCTTGTTGTCCAGCGGCTGCGAACGGCCCGTACTCTTGTCGAAGATGCTGCGCTGGAACCGCACGGTGGCACCACTGGGACGCTTGCCCTGGCCGCCGCCGATCAGCACGATGCTGGTGATGCGGACATGCAGGGAGCGCGACGCACCATAGATGCGAAAGGGCCGCTGCGGGTTGGCCTGGTTGTGCAGGTTCTGGTAGTCCGGCGCCACTGCCGGGCCGGCCATGGCCAGCGTGCTGCGCCAGTTCCGCTGGCCGATGAGCCCCGAGTCATAGGACTCGCGCGTCAGCACAAACTGCGCGACGTTGCTCTTGTTGATCGCCTCTTCGGTGGTCACGTCGCGGTCACCGAAGTTGCCGCGCAGGCGGGCGACCGTGGCCGAGCCGGTGTAGGGATCGGCGACGACCAGGTACGGCACGCGCTCCTTCAGCGGCAGGAACAGCAGGTAGCCACCGGCAAGCAGCACCGACATCAGCACTGCGCACCAGGCCACCGTCCACGCGCGGCGCTCACTGCGTCGCGCACGTTCGGCGAGCGTGATTTCGTAGCTGACGCCCTGGGATACGGCATTTTCCACTGCCGCCGTATCGGTCTTCTTCTTTCCAAACATGGGCAGTCCTCAGCGAGCAGGCGCAGTAGGCGCGATGCCGGCTGCGGGCAGCCGATCCACGCTGGTCGCACCGCCGGCCACGCTGACGATGATGCGCGACTGTTCAACCGACACCACCACGCCCTGCGATGCATAAGCGCTGGACAGCGCCGCTGCGGCTTCGACGATGCTGGTCGTGCGGATGTCGCCCACCGGCACGTACAGGGTGTAGTCGTTGGGGTGCAGGTAGGACAGCGTCATGCCACCGTCCTTGGCCCACCGGGTCAGCAGGCCCTTGAGCGTGCTGTCCACGGGCGAGGACTGGTAGACATGGCTCTGCTGCAAGGGGATGGCATGGGTGACGTCCGACAGCCGGTTGACCGGCCTCCACTTGCCACGCGGTTCGGGCGCAGGCGGCGTAACGCAACCGGCCAGGAGAACCGTCATCAACACAACAGCAACTGCAATCAAATTCCGGCTAGGCATCCTGCGGCTCACGAAATCACCATTAACGGGTTACGAATCTGTGCAAACAGACATCGGCGACGCCGAGACAACGGCATCGAAGTCTGCTGAAGGAGCTATGCGCAGCTGGAGGCCCCAGCGAACGCGTGGATTTTTGGCGCTCTGCTGGTGCTCAGCCGCGCCACGCTCGCAGGTCATCCCTGCCGCGCGTTCCCCGAATCCAAACATGTATTCATGAAACTTCCATTTCGTAGGCTCAGTCCGTTTACCGATCCAGATGATTCCGTTCCGCCGGCCTGTACCTCCCCAGTACCAAGCCGAATGGTCATCATCTACGGGGCGAAGGATATCTTCGGATTTGTCATCGCGTTGTGAACTAGATCACGCAACAGGCGAAATGAAAATGAGAACTCGATCACAAAAGTTATCCGCCGCGCTTTGAATTTCAACGGATTTTCGCGCCGCTGTCTACCTCAGACGACGAGTTTTTAACAGTCGGCATATTCCCTACAAATCTGGCAACATTCCCTCCCCCGCCCAAGGGCTGATGACTCAGCAGGTGTGAAGTGGATCAATCAAGGATGGAAGAGTTCGTCACGAACGCCGCCCTGCTCGCTGGGCACCTGACACAACAATGTGAAAAGGCGGCTGCAGCGCAGGATGCGGCTGCGGCGCAGCTGCAGCGCGCGGCGACCGAGGTCGGACAGGGCGTGGCCAGCGGCCGTGCCGAGCTGGCGCAGAGCGCACGCGCTGCAGTGCGCGAGGCGCTGTCGCAGGAAATTCCCGCTGCAGTGGAAGCCATCGGCGATACAGGTGACCGGTTGGCCGCCCTCGCCGAGCAGCTCTCCCGCCAGCAGCTGGCGATGGCGACGCGGCTGCGCATGCTGACGTGGAAGGCACTGATCGCACTGGCATTGGGTGGCGCGGCGATCGTGGGTGGCACCGCATTCTTTGCCTGGAGCAATGTGCAGCGCGCACAGCAGGCCAAGGTGGAAGCGCAGGTGCTTGAAGCCTTGGAACAGGTCTCGATCACGTCCTGCGATGGCCGCCCGTGCATCAAGCTCGAAGACGGTCTGCAGCGCTGGTCCAGGAATGACGAGTACATTCTGGTCGATACACGCAATACGGCCGCAGCGCAGAAAAAGTAATGTCTTTCCTCAGCGGCGGCGCACGCACCGCAGGGCGTGTGCAGCCGATGCTGAGCCTGTAACGAGCCATTGTCCGGGTCGAAGGAACTGCCTTGAAAACCAACCGCCTTGTCATTTCCGCCGTACTTGCCCTGGTGCTCGCCTTCGTGGGCATCTATCTGGCCAGCTACCTGTCCGTGCTGTCGCTGGGACTGGACACGCGCGTCAGCGGCTTCGGCACCTTCTTCGACTACATGCGCAACATCAACCACCCGCGCGTACAGCCCTATGCATGGCGCATCAAGGCAGCCGGGGTGGGCGCCTTCGGCTTGATGTTCCTGCTGTGGGCGGGCCTGACGATCCTGCTTTTCAGGATGCGCAGCGACAGCAACATCCATGGCCAGGCACGCTTTGCCAGCATGCTGGACCTGGCCAGCAAGGGGTTCTTCAAAACTCCCGATGACGGCATCGTGCTGGGGCAGATGAATGGCAAGCTGATGCGCCTGACCGGCCAGCAGTTCGTCATTCTTGCCGCGCCCACACGGTCGGGCAAGGGCGTGGGCGTCGTCATTCCCAACCTGCTCGATTACCGCGAATCGGCCGTGGTGCTGGACATCAAGCAGGAGAACTTCGATCTGACCTCAGGCTGGCGCCAGTCGATCGGCCACGAAATCTTTCTGTTCAACCCGTTCGCCGAGGACCGCCGCACGCACCGCTGGAATCCACTGACCTACGTGTCCAGCGATCCGGCCTTCCGCGTATCCGATCTCCAGGCGATCTCCGCCATGCTGTACCCCGATGGCGATGACAAGGACAAGTTCTGGACCAGCCAGGCGCGCAACGCCTTCCTGGCGTTCACGCTGTACCAGTTCGAACTGAAAGACGCGATGCAGCAGACGCCCTACCCGACGTTGGGTGCCATCCTGCGCCTGTCTTCGGGTGATGGCACTGAACTCAAGCCCTACCTGCAGAAGCTGAACGAGTCGCCGTTCCTCAGCGACCAGGCACGCGCGGCCTTCGCTGGCCTGCTGTCGCAGGCCGATGTCACCTTCGCCTCGATCATCGGCTCGTTCCGGGAACCACTTAATCCGTGGCTCAATCCAGTGCTGGATGCGGCCACCAGCGCCGACGATTTCCGTCTGGACGACGTGCGGCGCAAGCGCATGACGATCTACGTCGGCATCCAGCCCAACAAGCTGGCTGAGAGCCGCCTGATCGTGAATCTGTTCTTCAGCCAGCTGATCAACGTCAACACCCGCACGCTGCCCCAGAACGACAAATCGTTGAAGCACCAGTGCCTGTTGTTGATGGACGAGTTCACTTCGATCGGCCGCGTCGACATCATTTCCAAGGCCGTGGCCTACATGGCCGGCTACAACCTGCGACTGCTCCCGATCATCCAGTCGATGGCCCAGCTCGATGCGGTGTATGGCAAGGAGCTCTCGCGAACGATCATCACCAACCATGCGCTGCAGATCATCTACGCCCCGCGCGAACAGCAGGACGCAAACGATTATTCGGAAATGCTGGGCTACACCACCGTGCGCCGCAGCTCGCGCACCCATTCGCGCGGCAACGCGCGATCGGTGTCGGACAACGAGGTGCTGGAGAAGCGCGCACTGATGCTGCCGCAGGAGCTGAAGGCGATGGGCCCGGACAAGGAAATCGTGCTGTACGAAGGACTGCCCAACCCGGTGCTGTGCAGGAAAATCCGCTACTACAAGGACCGCTACTTCACCAAACGCCTGCTGGAACGTGCCGAAGTGAAGCCATTGACGCTGACCACGCCGGCAGCACCTCCCGCACCGGGATTCAACCAGGCGCGCAGCACCACCGCACCATAGCCCTGTCATCTCTGGCCGCCCTGCCGGCGGCCTGCAACGGACCGCACATCAAAAAGGACCCTGCCATGCGAAAGACTCTGCTTTCCACCGCCCTGTTCGCCCTGACCCCGCTGGCCGCCTTCGCTGCCGACAAGAGCCCGAGCTATACCTACGTCGAAGCTGGCTGGACCCAGACCCGGGTCAGTGATGATCTGCTGGATGATCCCAAACTGGATGGCGGTTACATCCGTGGTTCGTATGCGATCGGGCTGCAGGCCTATGTTTTTGGCGCTTGGTCGACGGTGTCGAAGTCGTACCGCGACAACGGTGCCAATCTCAAGCTGGAACTGGACCAGCCGGAGCTGGGTGTGGGCTATCGCTTGCCGATGAGCGACCGCGTGGATTTCACCGCTGACATTGCATGGGTCCGCCAGAACGCCGAGGCACGCCTGAAGCAGGCCGGCTTCGATACCATCCGGCAGAAGGATCACTTCAACGCTGGCCGTGCCACGCTGGGTGTGCGCACCGTGCCTACGTCGAACACCGAACTGTGGGTGAAGGGCGGCTACCTTGACGGCAGCGACAGGGACGGCACCTGGGTAGGGGTGGTCGGCGGGCAGCTCAAGTTCACGCCGAGCTGGGGACTGGTCGGCGAAGTGCAGGTCGTGGAAGACATCACCCAGTTCTCGGCGGGTGTCCGCGCCACCTTCTGACGGCTGTTTGAGACGCGCGCGCGCGGCGGGCCCCGCAAGGGGTCCGCACGCTGGTCGGGGGCGGCACGGGGACGTGACTCGCAATCTGTAAAATTTTCATTAAACTCAAGCCTCGGACGACATGAGGTCGCCACGGACTGCCAACTGGGCGGCCCGCCAATGGACTGCAATTCACAGGAAAATCCATGCGCAAGATCCTGATCGTGGCCGCACTGCTGGCCGCCGCACCGTTCTCGACCTCGGCCGATGCCCTGAGCTACACCTACGTCGAAGGTGGCTGGACCCAGGCCAAGGTCAGCGACGACAGCCTCGATGATCCCAAGCTGGACGGCGGCTACGTGCGCGGTTCGGTGGCGCTTGCCGAGCAGGTGCACGTGTTCGGTGGCTGGAACTACGGCAGCAAGACCTATCACTTCTCCGATGGCTCGGTGAAGCTGGAACTGAACCAGCCGGAGCTGGGTATCGGCTACCACATGCCCTTCAGCGACCGCGTCGACTACACCGCCGACATCGCCTGGGTGCGTCAGCAGGCCAAGGTCACCGACCGCCTGGATGGTTTCGCTGATGAAACCTTCAAGGACCACACCAACCTGGTGCGCGCCACCATGGGCCTGCGTGGCAAGCCCTCGCGCATGACCGAAGCCTGGATCAAGGCCGGTTACATGGATGGCGGCAACAATTTCGAAGGCACCTGGGTCGGCACCCTCGGTGGCCAGATCAACTTCACCAAGACCTGGGGTCTGGTGGGCGAGGTCTCCGGCTACCGCGACGTCACCCAGTTCTCGGCCGGCGTCCGCGCCAGCTTCTGATTGCTCGATCCTCGTCGTGTAATCGAACGGGCTCCGCAAGGGGCCCGTTTTTTCATGGGCGCGCGCACGGCCTGCCACCGAACCTGCGTGCAAATGCGCTAGGCTTTCGCGCCTGTGCACTACCCCACTGGAAACGGAACACCGTCATGAAGACTCCCCTTCGCACCCTGCTCGCCAGCGCCCTGCTGTGCGCCCCCGTGTTTGCCACCGCCGCGACGGCACTGACGCCGGAACAGACGCTGGACCTGTACGCGCGCGTGCTGATTGAAGACGATGCCGCTGCCGCACGCACGCTCAACGACGCCATGCGCACCGCGCACGATGGCAAGGACGCGGTGACGCCCACGCCGGGCGCGCTGGCCAAGGCGCTGGCCCAACCGTGGATGGCGCTGCAGGCCAGCGTCGGCGGCACGCCCGATGCAGCCGCGACCGAAGCGCTGTACGCCAAGGTGCTGAAGGCATCGACCTGCCGCGCCACCGGCAGCAGCATCGAAGACAACGAGTACGTGGACGACCAGAAGATCGCCACGGTCGATTTCACCTGCAAGGTGGTGGACCTGGCCAGCGTGCGCCCGCTGTTCGCCGACAGCATGACCAGTGAAGACCCGGCCAGCCGCACGCGCTTCATCGAGGCCTACACGCAGGCGCTGAAGAGCGGCACGCAGCGCACGGTGAAGGGCAGCCAGAAGCTCTATTCCGGCGCCGAGCAGGCGTACTGGTTCAGTGGCAGCTTCGATGAGCTGGTCACCCCGGTGCTGGAAGCCATCGCGCCGTTCCAGGTGTGGATGGAAGATGCCGAAGCGGCCAGCGCACCGAAGGTGACCGGAGTGCCGGGCTGCGACCTGCTGCTGCAGCAGCACCGCAGCTGCGTGGCGAAGATCGCGCCGGAACAGATCAGCGGCGTGGATGCGATGGCCGAGGAGCTGAAGGCCAAGGCGCAGGTGAAGTCGGCCGACGAGATGACGCAGGAGTGCAAGGCCCTGCGCCCGATCGCGCAGATGATGTGGACCGACGAGTGCGCGTAAGGCGGTAACGGCGGGTCGCGCGCACGATGCGCGCGGCCTTCCAGCCAATACCCTTCGGAAAGATTGCATGTACGGCAGAGGACGGGATTGGCGATGCTTCGCAATCCCTCTGCCTCGCCACACCGCCATGTTGAAGCCTCTCCTTGTTCTGCCGCCGCGTGCGCGTGCCTTGGTACTGCTCGCACTGTTGGCATCATCGGCAAGCGTGGTCAGTTCACCGCCATCACCGGAAGAGGCATACACGCTGCAGGCCCGCGTCTACCTGCAGGATGATGCGCCGGCGAAGGCATTGCTTGAGGCATTGGGCCCGGGATGGGTGCCCAGCGAACGCATCGATTGGCAACCGGTCATTGACGATGTTCCTGCGTGGCTGGCACGGCAGGCATTTCCGGCACCCGCCCCCGATATCGGGCGCGCGTTTGCCGAGGCACCAAGCACGCGGCTACCGCTGATTCACTGCGAGGCCAGGAATTTCATGCCCCAGGGTTCACCGGAAATAGGCATGTTCGCACTGGCGTGCACGTACCCGGACGTGTCGCCCCTTCGCGAAGCCTATCTGGCGCTTCAAGACACGACACAACCCGACGCCCAGGCGCAGAGCGATGCGCTGTTCAGCCGCTGGACCACCCTGCTGCGCGACGCCCCGGATGGCTCGCACTGCGTACCGGTGACGGGCTGGCATCTGGGAAACCACGAAGCCTCGGACGCCGCGCGCAGGCAGCAGCTTTCGCGGACCGTGTTGATGGGGCTGATGCCACTGGACACGTGGGACGCCGGCGAGGATGAGGTAGACGCTTCGGCATTGTGCGAGGTCAACTGACGCTATCAGCACACTGTAGAAAGCCCCGCTTCTTTTACAAGTAATTGCATGGAAGCGCAGGTGCGCGTGGTCCACGCTGCCCGCCTTGTTCCGCAAGGACTCCATGATGCTGACGCGCTGTCTTCCGCGGCTGTTGTCCGTTCCCGTCATCTCACCGGATTCCGACGCGTCAGCATCGGCAGCATGAAGGAGTTCCGGATGTTCGATTATCTGCGCCGCATCACGCGCACCGTACTGCTCTCCCTGCAGGCACTGCTGCTGGTGGGATGCTCCCAGGCCTCGCAGCCCTCGGTCGCCGTCCCCGGCTCGGTCGTCAGCCTGGCGCCGCCTCCCGGCTTCGCGCCAGCCCCCAACTTCTCCGGGTTCGTCAGTGAAGATGGACGCGCCAGCATCCTGGTCGCCGAACTGCCCGCCGAAACCGGTGCGGTGGTCAGCGAACTGTTCGCGGACAATGCGACAGCGCGCGAACGCTTTGCCAGTCAGGGCGTGCAGGTCGAACGTCTGGAGAGAATCACCAGCGACGGGCAGACAATTCCGGTGGTGATCGGCAGCCAGGACGCCCACGGTTACACGTTCGGCAAGTGGATCGCGCTGTTCAGCGGCTCTCCGACCGTCATGATCACGATCCAAGCCCCGCGCGATCATGAGTTGACCCACAAGCAGGCCGTGCGTGTTCTGGAGTCGGTGACGCGCGGTGCCCAGCCCACGCTTGAGCAGAACGTTGCCGCCCTCCCCTTCACCGTCAAAGCAGCGTCTCCGTTTCGGCTGCTCAACACGTTGGCCGGCTCGGCGGTGATGTTCACTGCGGGCAAACTGGACACCGATCCGCAAGGCCGCCAGCCACTGGTGACCGTGGCATCCATGCTGTCGCTTCCCTTCGATTCGGACGATGTGGCCGAGATCTCTGATGAACTGATTGCCGGCACCGTCAGCATTCAAGGAGGCACCATCGTTTCCAGGACAAACACGCACTTCGCAGGCATTGCGGGGCACCGCGTTGACGGACTCACCCCCAGCGGAAACCGCTACCGCCATTATCTGGCGGTGTGGCCAAGCGAGCGGTTCGTCCGTCTCGTAGCCATCCTGCCGGCGGACAGCCCGCAGGAAGTACTGGATGCGGTTGATGCCATGGCCGCCTCGGTCCAGTTCCGCAAGTAACCGCGCGATGTAGATCCACGCCATGCGTGGATCAGTTTCACCGCAGTACGTGCAATGTAGATCCACGCCATGCGTGGATGGCTTTCACCGCATCACGTGCAATGTAGATCCACGCCATGCGTGGATGGCTTTCACCGCATCACGCGCGCAGCAGCACCCGCAGATCGTCCCCCACCTGGCGCTGATCGACCACGCGCAGGCGGCGTTGCTGGTCCATCGTTTCAATACCGAGGCCAGCCAGCAGCGGGCGGCCGGTATCCCCCAGCAGCGTCGGCGCCTGGTACAGCAGTAGCTCATCCACCCAGCCGCCACGCAGCAGCGCGCCGGCCAGGGTGGCACCGGCTTCGGTGTGCACTTCATTGATGCCACGCTCGGCCAGCAGCGCCAGTACCGCGCCCATATCCAGGCGGCCATCGACGCTCGGCACGCTGGCGAATTCGGCATCGGCCGCATCCGGTGCGCTCACCGCGGCATCGTGCACATACAAGGTCGGCGCCCCTCCCTCGCGCACGCGGCTGCATTCCAGCGAGCGCAGGCGGGAATCAAGCACCACGCGCAGCGGCGGCATCACCTCGGTGTCGGCCAGGCGCACGGTCAGCATCGGATCGTCGACCAGCACCGTATCGGCACCGGTGAGGATCGCGCCGGCACGCGCGCGCCAGTGCTGCACGTCTTCGCGCGCCGCCGCGCCGGTGATCCACTTCGAGCTGCCATCGGCCATTGCGGTGCGCCCGTCCAGGCTGGCGGCCAGCTTCACCCGCAGCCACGGGCGGTTGCGCTCCACCCGCGACAGGAAGCCCTTGTTGAGCTCGCGCGCCTGCGCCGCCATCAGGCCTTCGCACACCTCGATGCCCGCTTCGCGCAGCAGGTCGAAACCACCGCCATCGACCTTCGGGAAGGGATCGCGCAGCGCCGCGACCACGCGCGACACACCGGCTTCGATCAGCGCCAGCGCGCACGGTGGCGTGCGGCCGAAATGCGCGCAGGGTTCCAGGGTGACGTAGGCGGTGGCACCCCGCGCTTCGCTGCCGGCTTCGCGCAGGGCGAAGACTTCGGCATGCGGGCCGCCGGCACGCTGGTGCCAGCCCTGCCCGACCACGCGTTCGCCATGGGCGATCACGCAGCCGACCATGGGATTGGGGCGGGTGGTGTAGGCAGCACGTTCGGCCAGACGCAGTGCGTTGGCCATGTGCAGGTGGTCGAGGACGGTGAACGGCGTGGTCATGCGGCCATGGTAACGCCGCTGGTGTGGATCCATGCCATCGTGCCAACCAACGGTTGGCACCCACCACCCACCCGGGCGTCAGCCCTTCTTTTTCTTGGTCAGGGCGATGACATCGCCCAGCAGCTGCAGCTGTTCGGTGCTGGACGGCAGGTCGCGCTCCAGCTTCTCGATCTCCTCGCGGAAATCAGCCACGTCCTCGAAGCTGCGGTAGACCGAGGCGAAGCGCACGTAGCCAACGTGGTCGAGCTTGCGCAGTTCGTTCATCACGAACTCGCCGACCCTGATCGAGGGCACTTCGCGTTCGCCGCTGATGCGCAGCTGGTGGACCACGGCGCGTACCGCCGCTTCGATCTTCTCTTCCGGCACGGCGCGCTTCTGCAGAGCGCGGTCGAAGCCGGCGCGCACCTTGCGTTGGTCGAAGGCTTCGCGGGTGCCATCACTCTTGACGATGGCCGGCAGCTTCAGCTCGACCGTTTCCAGGGTGCTGAAACGTTCGTTGCAGGCCTCGCACTCACGCCGACGGCGGATCGTCGCGCCGTCTTCGGAGACGCGCGAGTCGATGACCCGTGTATCGGCATGCTGGCAGAAGGGGCAATACATGGAACGCCTGGCTCAGGGGGAATACCAATCTGTCATCGTCATGACAGCGTCGCAAAGGTACCTGAGAAGGGCTTTTGCAGCAAATCCGGGCGGCGCTCAGCCTTGTGCGGCAAGGGATTGTCGCCAGCGCAGCCACGCCAGATGCGCAGCCGGCAGCAGCAGCGGCGGGCCGTACAGCAACAGGCCGAAGCCCTCCGCGCGTTCGGTCAGCCCGACCACCACGCCCAGCACGACGGCGGGAATGACCGTGAAGGCGCCGAGCAGCAACAGGACCCACCAGACCCGGCCCATGGCCTGCAGGCCCGATCGGCCCTGCAGCAGGAAATCGGCGCCGATGCGTACCCAGGCGACGATGCCAAGGGCCCCGGCCGCGCCCCAGCAGACCAGCAGCAGCCGGCTCAGCAGGCGGGTCTCCTGCATCAGGCCGGCGTACACGCCGACCAGGGCCACGATGCCGCCCAGCAGCAGGCCTGGCAGGCCGAACAACAGGGCCAGTGCGAGCTGCAGGCGTTTGTGCAGGCGCTCATCCATGTGCGTTGCTTCCTGGGTGCCGGGGTCAGAGCCCTTTTCTGCGAAAAGGGATCCGACCCTGCTTCGATCCGGATGCCCGGGGTCGGATCCCTTCCCGTCAGGAAAGGGCTCCGACCCCAGGATCGATCAACCGTAGACCGGGTACTTGCGGCACTGCGCGCTGACGGCATCGCGCACGCGGGCGATGACGGCGTCATCGGCCGGGGCGTCGAGCACGTCGGCGATCCAGTTGGCCAGGTCCACGCAGTCCTGTTCGACGTAACCACGGGTGGTCACCGCCGGGGTGCCCAGGCGCAGGCCCGAGGTGACGAACGGCGAACGCGGGTCGTTCGGCACCGAGTTCTTGTTGACGGTGATGTGGGCCTTGCCCAGCGCGGCTTCCGCGTCCTTGCCGGACACGTCCTTGCCGATCATGTCGACCAGCATCAGGTGGTTCTGGGTGCCGCCGGAGACGATCTTGTAGCCACGCGCGATGAGCGTGTTGGCCATCGCCTGGGCGTTCTTCACCACCTGCTGCTGGTAGGCGGTGAAGCCCGGCTCCAGCGCCTCCTTGAAGGCCACGGCCTTGGCGGCGATGACGTGCATCAGCGGACCGCCCTGGATGCCCGGGAACACCACCGACTGCAGCTTCTTGACCAGGTCTTCGTCGGCGCCCTTGGCGACGATGATGCCGCCGCGCGGGCCGCGCAGGGTCTTGTGGGTGGTCGAGGTGACCACGTGGGCATGTTCCAGCGGGCTCGGGTAGACGCCAGCGGCGACCAGGCCGGCCACATGGGCCATGTCGACGAACAGGTAGGCACCGACCTTGTCGGCGATGGCGCGGAAGCGCGCCCAGTCGATCACCTGCGAATAGGCCGAGAAACCGGCCACGACCATCTTCGGCTTGTGCTCGACGGCCAGGCGCTCGACTTCGTCGTAATCGATCAGGCCCTGGTCGTTGACGCCGTACTGCACGGCGTTGAACAGCTTGCCCGAGGCGTTGACCTTGGCACCGTGGGTGAGGTGGCCGCCGTGGGCCAGGCTCATGCCGAGAATGGTGTCACCCGGCTGCAGCAGGGCGAAGTACACGGCCTGGTTGGCCTGCGAACCGCTGTGCGGCTGCACGTTGGCGTAGTCGGCACCGAACAGCTGCTTGAGGCGGTCGATCGCCAGCTGCTCGGCGATGTCCACGTATTCGCAGCCACCGTAGTAGCGCTTGCCCGGGTAGCCTTCGGCGTACTTGTTGGTCAGCTGGCTGCCCTGGGCCTCCATCACGGCCGGGCTGGTGTAGTTCTCGCTGGCGATCAGCTCGACGTGGTCTTCCTGACGCTGGGTTTCGGCGGCGATGGCCTTGGCCAGTTCGGGATCGTAGGTTTCGATGCGGACGTCACGCGGGAACATCGGTTACTCCGGCAGGCAGGGGAAAGGGGGGTACGGCACAGCCCCTGATTGTAGCCCCGTGGCGGCCTGCCGGGGCCGAAAGGAACGGGGCCGGATCCCCGTGGAAGAGATCCGGCCCCGTATGGTTTTGCCGGTGGCCTCTGGGGTCGGATCCCTTCCCGCAGGGAAGGGCTCTGACCCCGTTGCCTGGATGGGGTCAGAGCCCTTTCCGCTGGAAAGGGATCCGACCCCGTTGCCGGCTCAGCGGCTGAGGACGTACTGGGCGATGACGCCGGTGGCGATGGCCACCAGCAGCATGTTGCCGCGATCATCCCGGATCCACTGGTGGCCGTACGGCGGGCGGCGCAGGTGGTAGCGCGGGTAGTCGTTCACCACGTAGACCGGGCCGCGGTAGTAGTCGCGGTAGCGGTGGCCGACCTGCCAGCCGTAGCCCGGGCCCGGGCGATAGCCGGGGCGGTAGACCACGCGCGGCGGCGGGGGGGCCGGATGGTAGTAGCGGCGGTCATGGTCGCGGCGCCAGTCACGGCGCGCATCGCGGCGGTCGCGTTCGTAGTCGCGGCGCGCTTCGCGGACGTCATGGCGGTACTCGCGACGATCGTCGCGGCGGTCTTCGCGCCACTCGCGGCGGTCACGGTGGTCGTTGTCGGCAAAGGCCGGGGTGACGGCGCCCAGCGCCAGCACAGAGGCCATGGCCCCGGCCACGATAAGGGTGATGCGCATGACAGACCTCTGTAGAAGTGGATGGTGATGTCCATATTGCGCAAGCGATCTGAACGGTTTCCGGCTGGAAACGCTTCCCGCTGACGCGTTCCACTCAGTATTCAGCCTTCGGCCAGCCCCACGGGGCCCCGGCAGGCGCGGCCGCGAACCGGTTCCGGCTATAATTAGGGGTATTCCATTCAGTCTGTGCCCGCTGTCGTCCGGGATCTTCCCGCTGACGGACGGGTGCAGGGCCGCGCCCCTACGGAGACCTCATGTCCTCGCAATACATCTACACCATGAACCGCGTGTCCAAGGTGGTCCCGCCCAAGCGGCAGATCATCAAGGACATCTCGCTGTCCTTCTTCCCGGGCGCGAAGATCGGCCTGCTGGGCCTGAACGGCGCCGGCAAGTCCACCGTGCTGAAGATCATGGCCGGCGTGGACACCGATTTCGAGGGCGAAGCCCGCCCGCAGGCCGGCATCAAGGTCGGCTACCTGGCGCAGGAACCGGAACTGGACCCGACCAAGACCGTGCGTGAAGCGGTGGAAGAAGGCGTGGGCGAAGTGCTGCAGGCACAGGCTGCGCTGGACGCGGTCTACACCGCCTATGCCGAGGAAGGCGCCGACTTCGACGCGCTGGCCAAGGAACAGGAGCGCCTGGAGGCGATCCTCGCCGCTGGCGACGCGCACACCCTGGAAAACCAGCTGGACGTGGCCGCCGATGCGCTGCGCCTGCCGCCGTGGGATGCCGTGGTCGGCAAGCTGTCCGGTGGTGAAAAGCGCCGCGTGGCACTGTGCCGCCTGCTGCTGCAGAAGCCGGACATGCTGCTGCTCGACGAACCGACCAACCACCTCGACGCCGAGTCGGTGGAATGGCTGGAACAGTTCCTCGCGCGCTACACCGGCACCGTCGTGGCGGTCACCCATGATCGCTACTTCCTGGACAACGCCGCCGAGTGGATCCTGGAACTGGACCGCGGTCGCGGCATTCCGTGGAAGGGCAACTACACCGACTGGCTGACCCAGAAGGATGAGCGCCTGAAGCAGGAAGACAACCAGGAAAAGGCCCGCCAGAAGGCGATCCAGAAGGAACTGGAGTGGTCGCGCCAGAACGCCAAGGGTGGCCGCACGAAGGGCAAGGCCCGTCTGGCCCGTCTGGAAGAGCTGCAGTCGGTCGATTACCAGAAGCGCAACGAGACCAATGAAATCTTCATCCCGCCGGGCGAGCGCCTGGGCAACGCGGTGATGGAGTTCAAGAACGTCTCGAAGAAGTTCGGCGACCGCCTGCTGTTCGACAACCTGAGCTTCCTGGTGCCGGCCGGCGCCATCGTCGGCATCATCGGCCCGAACGGTGCCGGTAAGTCGACCCTGTTCAAGATGATCACCGGCCAGGAAAAGCCGGACACCGGCGAGATCGTGGTCGGCCCGACCGTGAAGCTGTCCTACGTGGACCAGAGCCGCGACGCGCTGGAAGGCAACCACAACGTCTTCCAGGAAATCGCTGGCGGCCTGGACATCCTCAACATCAACGGCATCGAGATCCAGTCGCGCGCCTACATCGGCCGCTTCAACTTCAAGGGCCAGGACCAGCAGAAGATGGTCGGTTCGCTGTCCGGTGGTGAGCGTGGCCGCCTGCACATGGCCAAGACCCTGCTGCAGGGTGGCAACGTGCTGCTGCTCGACGAACCGTCCAACGATCTGGACATCGAAACCCTGCGTGCGCTGGAAGATGCGCTGCTGGAGTTCCCGGGCAACACCTTCGTCATTTCGCATGACCGCTGGTTCCTGGATCGCATCGCGACCCACATCCTGGCGTTCGAAGGCGATTCGCACGTGGAGTTCTTCCAGGGCAACTACCGCGAGTACGAAGAAGACAAGCGCCGCCGCATGGGCGACGACGCCGCGCCGAAGCGCCTGCGCTTCAAGGCGCTGAAGTAAGGCAACCGGAAAGGCCGCGCTCGCGCGGCCTTTCTCTTTCGGTAGGTCACCACCGTTGGTGGTGACGCCCAATTGTTGTGAGTACCCCCATGTCCCTGTTCGAACGCCTGTTCCAGCTGCAGCAGCACGGCACCACCGTGCGCACCGAGCTGCTGGCCGGTGTCACCACCTTCCTGACGATGTCCTACATCGTCTTCGTCAATCCGGAAATCCTGGGCACCACGGGCATGGATGCCGGCGCGGTATTCGTCGCCACCTGCCTGGCCGCCGCGCTGGGTTCGGCAGTGATGGCACTGGCGGCCAATTTCCCGGTGGGCATGGCGCCGGGCATGGGCCTGAACGCGTTCTTCGCCTTTACGGTGGTCGGCGCGGCCGGCCTGCCCTGGCAGCAGGCGTTGGGCGCGGTGTTCATTTCCGGCCTGGTGTTCCTGGTGCTGTCGCTGACCGGCGTGCGCGCCTGGCTGGTGGCCGGCATTCCGTCGTCGCTGCGCTCGGCCATCGTGGCCGGCATCGGCCTGTTCCTGGCGATCATCGCGCTGCAGAAGTCCGGGGTGATCGTCGGCAACGAAGACACCCTGGTTGCCCTGGGCCCGCTGAACACCGCACCGCCGCTGCTGGCGCTCGGTGGCTTCCTGCTGATCGCGGTGCTGGAAGCGCGCCGCGTGCGCGGTGCCATCCTGATCGGCATCCTCGCCGTCACCGGCGCCGGCTGGGCGCTGGGTGACGTGCAGTACCACGGCCTGGTTTCGCTGCCGCCGAGCCTGGCGCCGACCTTCCTGCAGCTGGACCTTCCCGGCCTGCTGCACCACGACGGCGGCGCACCGCTGGCGGTGCTGCTGCAGGTGGTGCTGGTGTTCGTGCTGGTGGAAGTGTTCGATGCCACCGGCACCCTGTACGGCGTGGTCGGTCGTGCCGGCCTGCTGAAACTGCCGGGCGCGCAGAAGCGCTTTGGCCGTGCGCTGCTGGCCGACAGCACCGCCATCGTGGCCGGTTCGCTGCTGGGCACCAGCAGCACCACCGCCTTCGCCGAAAGCGCCTCGGGCGTGCAGGTGGGCGGCCGTACCGGCCTGACCGCACTGGTGGTGTCGGCGCTGTTCCTGGCCGCGCTGCTGTTCTCGCCGTTGGCCGCGATGGTGCCCGCCTATGCCACCTCCCCTGCCCTGCTGTTCGTGGCCGGCCTGATGCTGCGCGAGCTGGTGGAAGTGGACTGGAGCGACTTGACCGAATCGGTGCCGGCGGCGCTGTGTGCGCTGGCGATGCCGTTCACCTATTCCATCGCCAATGGCCTGGCATTCGGCTTCATCGCCTATGCCGCACTGAAGGCCGGCACCGGCCGCTGGCGCGAGGTGCACCCGGCGGTGTGGCTGGTGGCGACGCTGTTCGTGCTGCGTTACGCGTTGGAATAAGCGGCCGCGCTGCGCGCTCGCCGGGCATGGCCCGGCGCTACCGGAACATGCGCGGTGCCGGCGGCAGGTCAGTTGTACGTGATCGTGAACGTCGCGGTGCCGTTGGCCTCGCCTGCTCCCACCGTACCGGCCTGGGTCTGGATGTAGCGCGCGCGCAGCGGCAGGCTCATCGACGAGGTGCCGGTTACCGTGTCACCCAGCATCAGGCTGTCGCCGAAGCTGATGTTCTGCTCGCTGCTGCCGTTGCGGCGCACGATCTGGATGCCGATGCGGGTGGCACTGTTGCTGCCGCTGGTGATGGCCAGCGTGCCGGGCTGGTTGCCACTGGCCGACGTGGCATCGAGCTGGATGCCGATGGTGCTCTGGTACTGCGCCACGTTGCTGCCCTGGCAGCGCAGGGTGATGTTGAAATCACGATCCACGGCACGCGAGCCCACCCCGCTGAAGGACGAGTTCGGCACGCTGCCGAAATCCACCACGATGTTGCGGCTGCCGGCATCCACTTCGCAGGTGGGGCTGACCACAGTGGTGCCGATGCCGCGGAAGCTGGACGTCAGCACCGGATCCGAAGGGCCATCGCCATCCAGGTAGTAGGTGGTGAACGGCCCATTGGGAGCGATCGTGCCGGACCCCGTCTGCACTGCGGTCTTGATCAGCTCGATCCGGAAGAAACCACCGGTCAGTGAGCCGGTGGTGTTCGGGTTGAGGTAGATGGTGTGCGGGTAGTACGTCTGGATCGTGCCGGAGTCTCGATACAGGCGGATGCCCACCCCGTCAACGCCCGTACGATAGACATTCTGGAACCCCGACACGGGCTGGCGCTGCGCCGCGTTGATGAAGGCCCCCATCGCAGTGCCCCCACGCCAGTCGCAGCTGACGATGCTGTTCTTCTGCGTGATCGGCACGCTCAGCTGCTTGATCACGCCGCCGACGGGCGTGCTGGGCAGAATGACCACCTGCCCCATGTCCATCTGGACATCCTGAGGCGAGAAGAACCAGGGGTTGCTGAGCCTGCACGACGCGAGCGCCTGGCCGGACAACCCCAGGCCCATGCCCGCGGCCAGCAGGCCCATCGCCAGGGTGCCCCGGCGGAACGTCTTCATCGGCATGCTGCCTCCACGGCAATCAATCCGGCAGGGCCGGCCGTGGTGCCCGCAGGCACCGTGTATTCAAGGGTACAGCGCTGGTCGGCGGCAACGCCCCACTCGACCAGCAGCTGGCCGCGGTCGTGTTCGCTGCGCACGTAGACGCGGCCACCCTGCCCGACCATGCCCACCGGCTGGCCCTGCTCGTCCTTCACCTGCGAGCCGAACGGCAGCGTGCTGCCATCGGCATTGCGGACCTGGATGAGCAGCGCACGGCCCTGGCGCGTATCGAAGCGCAGGTAGCTGATGGCACCGGCATACGGCGCGACCGACTGGCTGCTGCCGTCCAGCTCCACGTCCTGCGACATGCCCTGCGGGTCGAGGGTGACCGTATTGAGGCGGTACGGCGAAACATAGGGCACCACCGCGTAGCCACGACCGTCGATGCGCAGGCCCGGTGCGTTGGTGACGCGTGCGTCGCGCGCGCCCTTGGCCTCGACCAGCACCATGGTGTCGCCACGCTGCGGGGTGAAGGTAACGCCGCCGGCGTGGACCACCAGGCTGCCGTTGGCGCCCACCGATGCCTGGCGGAAATCGCTGGACTGGCCGTAGGAGCCACTGAGCGATGCATAGCGGCTGCGGTACTCGGCGTTGGCGGTGGCGGTGGATGCGCCGTTACGGCTGTCCGAGAACGCTGCGCCGTAGGTGAAGTTGCCATCCGCGCCGGCCGCACCGGTCATGCCGACGCGGCTGTTGTCGTAGCCGCTGCGGTCGCGCACGCCGACGTCGGCACTGAAGGACATCGGCTGGCCGCTGCGGCGACCCAGCGGAATACTGAGCGACAACAGGTACTGGGTATCGGCCGTGCCGCCGTCGCCCTGCTCGGTCCGCACCGCGGAAATGCCGTAGTTCAGCGAGCGCCAGGCGTTGTTGTAGCCCAGCTGGTACTGCTTGCTGGTGCCGGAGCGATCATAGAAATCGCGCATCGCACCGGTGAGGTACAGCGCGCCCCCATGCTGCCCCAGCGGCTGGTTCAGGGTCAGCTGGAACTGGCTGCGCTGGCGCCCACGCAGGGCAGGATCGATGCCCCGCGCGTCGTCCTCGCGCGCCAGCAGCGCATCCTGCTGGCTGTAGAAGCCGCCGGTGGAATAGCGGTACGCGGCCAGCGCGAAGTTGGTGTTGGTCTCACTGATGAGGTTGGCGTAGCTCAGGCGCACACTGGCACCGGAACGGCCGGCCATGTGATCGAACTCGGTCCGCGCATGGGTGACATCGACGGCGAAGGCACCCAGCGGCGTGGCCAGGCCGAGGCCATACAGCACCGAGCCGTAGCCCTTGCCCAGCGCGCTGCCGCCATAGACGGTGAAGCGGTTGCTGAGGCCGCGCTGGTAGGTGCCCTGCAGCATCCACGGGTCATCCAGCAGCTGCGCGCTGCGCACCTGGCCGGCGGTGAGCGCATAACGCGAAACGCCCTGGCGCAGCATCTGCGGCACCGAGCCGAACGGCACCTTGAACGCGCGGCGGCGGCCATCGGCCTCGATCACCAGCACTTCAAGGTCGCCGCCGTAGCCGGTCGGGTACAGGTCATCAATGACGAAGCTGCCCGGCGATACGGTGGAGGAATAGATCAGCTGCTGGTTCTGCCGCACTTCGATGCGCGCGTTGGTCTCGGCGATGCCGCGCACCACCGGTGCGTAGCCACGCAGCGAATCAGGCAGCATGCGGTCATCGGTGACCAGGCTGATGCCGCGGAAACCGATCGAATCAAACAGCTCGCCACTGGTGTAGGCATCGCCCACGGTCAGCAGGCCGCGCACCTGCGGGATTCCGCGCTGCACGTAGGTGGCGATGCTCTGCCAGTGGCGGCCATCGCCGCTGTTCCAGGTCAGGTTGGAATCATGGCGGAACTGCCAGCCCCCCAGGTTCAGGCCAGCGTTGAGGCCGAGATAGGCACTCTGGTTGCGGCCACCGTCTTCGGTGCGCAGGTCGCTGTTGATGGCGTTGAAGCTGTAGCCCACGAAGCCGGCGTTGATGCCGCGGTCCCACAGCGCCGGGCTGACGTAGCCGCGTGCCTGGCGGCGCAGGAACACCTGCGGGATGCTCAGGTCGTAGCGCAGGTTGCCGCCGTCGTAGGCGCCGAAGGCATCGGCCATGCGCTGCTGCACCGGGACGCAGGCAGCGGCATCGATGGCCAGTGCCGGATCCTGCTGGGCCAGCACGGCTTCGCTGTCCACGCCGAACTCCTCCAGCAGCGGCCTGCCGAGGCAGGCGTCCACCTTGCCCTGTGCGTCAGCCTTGAACTGCAGGTCGCGGCGGCCTTGCCAGGCGCCATTGACGTAGATGTCGACGCGGTAGGTACCGGCGACCATCGGGTTGCCGTTGGCGAAGGAGGACAGATCCACCTTGCCGGCCTGCCCGGAAAGGAAACTTGAATTGAACTGGGCCTGTTCCGGCACGCGCGCGGTTGCCGCAGCGCTCTGCGCCATCAGCGCCTGCTCGCCGAGGTTGGCCGGCGCCGCCACGGCCCATCCTGGGCAGGCGATACCCGCAGCCAGCAGGCACACGGCCTGCTGAATCGACAATGTCAATCTGTTTCCAATCACACTGACATTCCTTGACGACGGCCGCGATGCAGCCATGACGGGGGGGCGCGCTGCCTGCATGCAGCCGTTCGATCAGCTCCCGCTTCCGACGGTGACGGTGCGCTCCACGCGCCCGCCGAAATCATTGATGGTGGTGAAGCGCACCTGCGCGGTGGTGGCCGGCACGGTGAACTCCAGCTGCTGGCCAGGTGCCAGCATTTTTCCCTCCTGTTCCACCGCGTCATCGCGGGTGCCTGCCACTGCATGCACCTCGGCGAGGGTGACGTGGAACGGGCTCGGATTTTCCACGCGCAGGCGGTTGCCCGTGCGGCTCCAGCGCAGCAGCGCGGGCGCATCGTTGGCGGTGCCAGCCAGCCCCTGCGGGCGATAGAACAGCTTCAGGCGCGAGCGGAATGCAACCTGCAGCAGGTTCTGCTCTTCGCCGGGGGTGGCCTGCGGCGAGGGCGGCACATCCAGCACGTTGAACCAGAACACCGATTCACGGTCGCTGGGCAGCGCCTTGCCGGTGAAGATGATGCGCAGCGCCTGGCTGCGGCCGGCTTCCACGCGGCTGATCGGCGGGGTCAGCACGAACGGGGCATCGCTCGTTTCCGGCGTCTGCTCCGCATCACCCGAATCAATCCAGGCCTGGACCAGCGACGGCGCGTCGCCGGTGTTGTCCACCTGCACGGTCACTTCGCGCGACTGCGCCGGATAGATCACCCGGGTACCGTTGATGACGACACCAGCCAGGGCGCTCTGGCACAGGGGCAGCGAGAGCGCCGCCAGCAGCAGCGCCCGGGAAAGGATGGCTTTCATCGGAAGGACGACCCGGGAAATGGAACGAAGCCCTGCCCGATGGCTGCATCGGGCAGGGAGGGTGCAGCTACGATCAGTTGTAGATGATCGTGTACTTGACGCTGCTGGCGACGTCGCCGGCGGTCGACTGGCCGGTGGCGAAGTACTGGGCGGCGTAATCCAGCTTGGCCGCGCCCTTGTCGGCGACATCGGTCCAGGTACCGGCCTGCAGCGTGCCGGTGCCACTCACCTTCACCACGCTGCCGTTGGCGGTCAGCAGCTGCAGCTGCACGTTGCTGGCGCCGCCGGTGGCGGTGTTGACGAGGTTGCCGGTGCTCGAGTCGACGGTGACGCCCGGCTCGAAGTAGGTGGCGACCTTGCCGGCAGAGCAGTTGGTCAGGTTGATCGAGAAGGCGGTACGGCCAGCGACGTCACCGGCGGTCTTCAGGGCGGTGGTACCGACCGGCGGCAGGTTGACGGTGAAGTCCTTGCTGGAGCCGGCATTGATCTCGCAGGTCTTGGCGTTGACCTTGCCGGTGAAGGTGATCGTGCCATCGGCAGCGTTGGCGGCCAGCGGTGCGGCGGCGAGCAGGAGGACGGCGAACAGATTGATCTTGCGCATTTGCTTTCTAACCCTACTGAGAAATGTGGACGTAGAGGAGGAAGCAAGGAGCACTGCCGGGCATCAGACCCATCCTTGCGTCTCACCTGTGGCCGGACCCGCGATGAAGCCATCCTTGAGGTCCGAGTCGACAGTATAGATCACAACTGTGATGCAGTTCACGCATTGGATGTGTCGCATCGCACATTGACGCCAAATATTTGGCGTGATACCCCGCCATGCGTTCGACGACTTTCGAACGCACGTCACACTCCTGCAGAACGTGGTTTACGCGCGTGTCACGCAGCGAGGAGGAGCCTGTTTTCAAGGCAAAAACGCGATATTTGACGCGCATCACTATTGCTCAGTGACGTGCCTTCCAGATCGAAACTCTGACCCTTAAAGACTGTGCCGGGCTGTCGTTAACAGACTCATACCGAACCAGAGAACGTCATGAAGACCTCGATCCTGCTCTGCGTGGCCCTGATGGGTGTCAGTTCGCTGGCACATGCCGATGGCGGCACGATCCGCTTCAGCGGTCGCATCGTCGATCCGGGCTGCTCGGCGCGCGTGGACGCACAGCAGCTGCGCCTGGAAGGCTGCCCGTTGTCGGCCAAGGGTGCGACGGTCGCACTGGTGGCTATGGATGAAGGCCAGGGCGCGGTGCTGCGCGATGGCAAGCGCCAGGGCCGGCAGCTGGCCGTGGCCGCACGCAGCCTGCGCGCGGGTGATCTGGTGTTCTCGGAAAGCTACCGCCTGGAAGCCCCCAAGCAGCAGCCGCTGCAGGGGGCTTACCTGGTGCGCGTCGACTACCCCTGAGCCTCCCGCCCAGGCAGACCGCCCCGGGGATCAGCCCTGGGGCGTTTCCGGCGGCAGTTCGAAGACCTGGCGCAGGTAGCTGAGGTAGCCCGGGTCATCGCACATGCTCTTGCCCGGCGAATCGCTCAGCTTGGCCACCGGCTGGCCGTTGCAGCGGACCATCTTGATGACGATGTTGAGCGGGGTCGAGCCAAGATCGTTGGTCAGGTGCGTACCGACGCCGAAGGCCACCTGGCAGCGCCCACGGAAGTAGTCGTACAGGCGCATGACCTTGGTGATGTCCAGGCCGTCGCTGAAGACCAGCACCTTGCTGCGCGGATCGACGCGGCGCTGCTGGAAGTGGGCGAGCATGCGATCGCCCCAGTCGAACGGATCGCCCGAATCGTGGCGCACACCGTCGAACAGCTTGCAGAAATACATGTCGAAGTCGCGCAGGAACGCATCCAGGCCGACCACGTCGGACAGGGCGATGCCGAGGTCGCCGCGGTATTCGCGTGCCCACGACTCCAGCGCGGCCACCTGCGAATCACGCAGGCGCGGGCCGAGGGCCTGGAACGCCTGCAGGTATTCGTGGGCCATGGTGCCGTGCGGGGTCATGCCGTACAGGCGGGCGAAGTGCACGTTGCTGGTGCCGACCAGCTGCGGGCCGAGTGCATCGCGCAGCAGCGGCAACAGGCGCGCATGCCAGTCGCGCGAGTAGCGGCGGCGGCTGCCGTAATCGGCGATGCGGCACTGTTCGAACCCGGGGGTATCGCGCAGCAGCGCGGCCTTGGCCTGCAGGCGGCGCTCGCCCTCGGCGAAATCAGCGGTGGTGGTGTTGCGGAACCAGACTTCGTTGATGATGGCCAGCAGCGGCACTTCGAACAGGATGGTGTGCAGCCACGGGCCGGTGATGTCCAGGTCGATCTCGCCCGGCACCGTCGTCGACGGCTTCAGCTGGATGTACTTGCGATCCAGGTGGAACAGGCCGAGGAAATCGGCGAAGTCGGGCTTCACGAAGCGCAGGCCACGCATGTAGTCCAGCTCTTCATTGCTGAAGCGCAGGCTGCACAGGTGGTCGATTTCTTCGTTGATCTGGTCGATGTAGCTCGCCAGGTCGATACCGGGGGTGCGGCACTTGAACCGGTACTGGACCAGGGCGCCGGGGTGCTGGTGCAGCACCGCCTGCATCATGGTGAATTTGTACAGATCGGTGTCGAGCAGGGACTGGATGATGGCCATGGGGCAATTATGCGCCCGATCGGGTGAAACGCGTTTCCCGGGCCCGGCTGCTGGTAGATCCACGCCGAGCGTGGGTGCCTGCCCCACCCCGCCGTCAGAGCGCCTTGCGCAGCAGCCTCGGCACCAGCATCAGCGCATGGGCCCAGATCGCGCCCCACACCAGCACGCGCACTGGTGCCGAGCGCTGCTTCGCTTCGAACTTGCTGAAGTAGCGCCACAGGCCACGGTGCTTGTGCCATTCGACGAAGAACGGCCGCGAGCGGCTGGACACCCCGCGCACGTGCGTCACCCGCAGATCATTGGCGATGGCCACCACGCCGCCGGCCTCGCGCACGCGGCGGCACAGGTCCAGGTCTTCGGCGTGCAGGCGGTAGCCGGCATCCCAGCCACCGAGGCGGTCGAACAGCGCACGCGGCATCAGCAGCAACGCACCGGACAACGCCGGCACCTGCTGCATCGCCTGCGCCGGGTCGCGCGGAATGGCCAGGCGCCCGCCACGTCCGGGCGAACGCAGCATGGCCAGGAAATCGGGATCGCGGCGGCGCACGGCGTCGTCGGCAAAGCCGTGCTCGTCCACCTGCTCCACGCCCAGCAGGCAATCACCCAGATCCAGCGCACGCAGGCGCAGCGCCGCCAGGGTGTCCTCCTCCACCAGCAGGTCGGGATTGATGAAGGCCAGCCAGGGGCTGCCTGAATCGGCCACGCCCTGGTTGTTGGCGGCGGCAAAGCCGGGGTTGTCCGGGTTGCCGATGAAGCGCACGCGCGGATCGTGACTGGCGTGGCGCTGCACGATTTCCAGCGTGTCATCCTGCGAACCGTTGTCCACCACCCGGATCTCGGCCACGTCCTGCGCCTGGCGCAGGCGCGACAGGCAGGCATCGATGGTGCTGCCGCTCTGGTAGGTGACGACGATGGCGGCGATGGCAGGGTTCAAGCAGGCGACTCCGGCGGCGGTGGCGTGGCGAACAGGTCGCCCTGCTCTCGCGGCATTATCGCCTGCTGCAACCGTTGCTGCAGGTCATCGCGCAGCGCATGCAACGGGTCGTGCATGAGGAAATCGGCCAGCCGCGGCATCCAGCCCGGCCAGCGCGCGGCCAGGGCCTCCAGATCGCCCTCGCGGCTGACGGCCTCGCCGGCGCGGCTGACGAAGGCGTTTTCGCACAGCACGTTGCGCCAGCCCAGCCCCGCCATGCGCAGGCTGAGGTCGACCAGCGCCGCATTCCAGCCAAGGTAGCTGTCGGTGTCGAGGCCACCGGCACGGCGCCGTGCGTTGCCGCGGACCAGCACCGCGTGGGTGACGGCCGAGGGCAGTTCCGGGTGCAGGTTCGGCAGGCTTGCACAGGTGTGGGCCAGCAGCGCGGTATCGGCCGGCTCGGGATTGATTTCTCCCAGCCGCGGCCATGCAGCGGTTTCGCCGGCATTGCACCAGGGCGTGGCGGTGGCGATGGCCGCATCGCGGGCGAACGCCGCCTGCAGCTGCTGCAGCCAGCCGGGCGCGGGCACGCTGTCCGGGGCGAGGACGGCAACGTCCAGTCCGTCGCAGGCGCGCAGCATTTCATCGAGGTGGGCGACTTCGCCAAGCGGTCGCGCGCGGCGGGTGTATTCGGCCTGCAGTGGCGTATGCGCGAGCCAGTGCTCGACCACGGCCTGGGCACGCGGCCCGGCCTGTGCGTCATCGGCCAACCAGACCGCAGTGCCCGCGGCGGTGCCGGCGTCGAGCGCAGCCAGGCAGCGGTCGAGCGCGGCATCGTCCACGCCCAGCGGCAACAACACGATCGCCCCCATCCCGCCTCCGTGGTAGTCGCTGGCGGTAGCGTAGCACTGGCAGGGCTGCGCCCTGCACCTGCCGAGGCAACGGCAACTGCAACGTCAACGTCAACGTCGACGTCAAAAGCTGGCTATCCGTGGGTTGGCGGGGTGGGTCCGGTTGAGGGGGACG